>JBBIHP010000136.1:0-6203 GCA_037446915.1 Ignavibacteria bacterium | reverse complement strand
TCATCTTGTATCCCCGATACAGGATTATATCTTTTTATAAATGATAAAGAATCAATTTCAATTTCCGGATTAAAAATGTATTTACCGGGTAATGTTGAGTACTCTGATGAGATAATTTGAATTGTATTACCAAATTCAGAAGGGACCCCAATGTTTAATTCTCTTACAGGTCTTTGCGTTCTTCCGATTTGTAATAAATTATCGATATAAGTTCCGGATATTTTAAAACTGATGTAATTTTCGCCGTTGATCATTTGATAAGTTGTATCGGAAATAACAGGACGGTATTCAATAACAAGGGAGGAAGGGCTGGAAGATAAAATCCTTATATCTTGCGCTTGCAGCGTAAGATTTAAAATAAAAAGAAGAAATAATAGAGAGAATCGGGTTTTCATTTTGGCTTTATCTAATTTGTTATAATAAAAAATTTTGTTTCTGAAACGGTAGCCAAATTCTCTATACTATTTCTCCAATTTTACGTGCAAAATTTATGTAAGAAGCAATAACAATGTCAAGTCAATAAATCAAATCTACACTTTACGAATCATCTCAGCAATTCCTTATTTTTTTTCATAGCATCTATACAGAATTGAATATGGTCTTCCAAAGTAATACCCAGTTCGAAAGCACCTTTAATGATATCATCCCTGTTAACTGCTCTCGCAAAAGCTTTGTCTTTCATTTTTTTGATAACAGATTTCACTTCAACTTCATCAATTGATCTGTTCGGTCTAACATAAGTAACCGCAGTTATAAATCCGGCAAGTTCATCACAAGCAAATAATACTTTTGCTAATAGAGTTACTCTAGGGATATTTGTATAATCAGCATGAGATAGAATAGTATTTCTAAAATCCTCATAAAACCCTTTCTCCTTCAATATTTCAGCACCTTTATAAGGATGTTCTTCGGCAGTCGGGAACATCTCATAATCAAAATCGTGAAGCAAAGCCAAACAACTCCAGTAATTTATATCTTGTTCAAATTTTTCTGCATAAGCTTTAACGCATGCTTCAACTGCATATGCATGCTTTAAAAGACTATCGGATTTTGTGTATTCGGTTAAAATTGAATGACAATAATCCCGGTCTCTCATAATATCCTGACTCATATTTTCTCCCTTAATTATTCAGCTTTATTCGAAGGGCAATATTTATTTATGATACATTCAACACAGTTTGGTCTTCTTGCAATACAGGTTTTTCTGCCATGATTCATTAACAAGTGCCCGCTTACAATCCAGTAATCTTCCGGTAATAATTCTTTAAGACGGAATTCTATTTTTTTTGGATCCTGTGATTTAATAAATCCTAATAAATTTGATAAACGTTTAACGTGAGTATCAACAGCTATTGAAGGAATTCTAAATGCATTACCGGCTATTACAGATGCAGTTTTTCTACCGACACCGGGAAGAGTTGTAAGCATATCAAAATCTTTGGGAACTTTGCCATCATGTTTTTCAACAAGTAATTTGCAGCAATTTTTAATACTCTTTGCTTTTTGTTTATAGAATCCCGTTGAAAAAATCTCTTTTTCCAATTCTCTGCTGGATATCTTAACAAAATCCTCAGGTTTTTTATATTTCTTAAAGAGTTCTCCGGTAACAATATTAACCCTTGCATCGGTGCATTGTGCAGAAAGTATAGTTGCAATTAGTAGTTGAAACGGATTTGAATATTCCAGGGCAGGTTGAGCTTCCGGAAATTCCCGCCAGAGAACATCGAATATTTTTTTTGCTCTTTGTTTTTCTTTATCAGCCATTTTTTAAAAATCTTTTGTCTTGTATGATTAGCCTATCAACGGGATTGTTGCCTATTATATGATTTTGAATAATTTCTTCAACATCATCTTTAGTAACGCCACCATACCAGATTTGTTCAGGGTAAACGACCACAGTAGTTCCAAACTCACATGCATCAAGACAACCTGAAGAATTTGCTCTTACTTTTGAGTTAAGTCCTAATTCCTTCAAACGTTTTTTAAATAACTCTGTAACTTCATTAGAACCTTTTGCAAGGCATGATCCTCGTGGATGATTCTCTTCCCTTTTATTCTGGCAGATAAAAATATGTTTTTGGAATCTAGACATATTATTAATAAAAACAGGGAATCAAGTTTCCCTGTTTAATTCAATTAACTGATTTATTTGTAGCGCGTACGGGGGTCGAACCCGTGATCTCCGCCTTGAGAGGGCGGCGTCCTGGACCACTAGACGAACGCGCCAGTTAAATAAAAAAATATAATTATTCGCTTTTCATTTCTTGTTATCCGTGATCTCCGTCCCGACTTGTCGGGAGCGGCGTCCTGGACCACTAGACGAACGCGCCGTTAAAAACAAAATATAATTATTAGCTTTTCAGTTCTTGTTATCCGTGATCTTCGTCCCGACTTGTAAGGAGCGGCCTCCTAGACAACTAGACGAATACTAAATGTTTTTGCTTCATAAATATAGCTATTCTATAAATAAATTTATAAACCGGTTTCATTTAATAAACTTTTTATTTCTCCAAGTTCACTTTCACTTAATTTTATATCTGAGGCTATTACATTTTCTTTTACCTGATCAGAGCTACGTGCACCAACAATTGCAGATGTTACAGCATTATTCGATAGAACCCAGCTTACTGCTAAATTACCAACAGTGATGTTTCTACTCTCAGCCATCGGTCTTAATTTTTCTACCAGTTCAAGTGATCTACTTAAATTAGGTTCTCTAAAAGAGGAACCTTTTCTCCTCCAATCATCTGGAGCTAATTTATTGAAATTAAATTTCCCGGTAAGTAATCCGGCTTGCATCGGGCTGTAAACAACAACGCCAATTTCATTTTGTAAACAATACGGAAGAATTTCATTTTCAACATTTCTTCTTAACATACTATAAGGAGGTTGTAACGACTGGACTCGCTCTATTGCCATACAACGCTTAATCAGCTCAACATCAAAATTACATACGCCTATATATTTAACTTTACCTTCATCTTTTAATTGTACCATCATTTCCCATGAACTTTCAACATTCACTTTTTCATCCGGCCAATGAATCTGGTAGAGATCAATATAATCTGTATTAAGTTTCTTCAAACTTTCTTCACATTCCTTTCGAATATTATCAGGATCATTATTAATAACAGCATTACCGGAGCCGTCATTTATCATACCGCACTTTGTAGCAATAAAAACTTTTTCTCTAATTTCTTTAATTGCTTCACCAACAACTTTTTCTGAATGACCATAACCATATACAGAAGCTGTATCAATCCAATTAATTCCGTTTTCTATTGCTGTATTAATTGCATCAATCGATTCTTTATCGTTCACACTTCCCCATCCCCATTGCCATGGACCACCAATAGCCCAGGCACCAAAACCGATTGTTGTGATTCGGGGACCATTTTTACCAAGTTGCCTTGTTACCATTAAGTAATTCTCCTGAAATGTATATTACAAGATAAAAAAAAGCCGATCAAATATGACCGGCTATTGGGCTGCCCCGCTAGGGCTCGAACCTAGACTTTTCTGATCCAGAGTCAGACGTGTTGCCAATTACACCACAGGGCAAACAAAAAAAAGTTTATTTTCTTTTCAAAATCTCATTGTTAAAATAAGGATAAGATTTTTCAGAATCAAAATTGGTGTAAAATGGTGTTGAATGATGCAAAAAAAGACACAAAAAAGACACAATGAAATATGAGTTTTTAAAGATAAATTTTTCAGCGAAGTTTTTGATCATTTTAAAATGGTAATTATGACAATTAATGTTTTTGGAGTAATTATATTTTGAAATTATGCTTCGAAAAAACTAAAAAGTATAAATCGTTTGGTTAAAATACGCCGGAATACTCCGGCGGTATTGATTTGAGAAAATGAATTGAGCAGCGTCGAGTTTGTTATGACTTTAAATAGTTGCTGCTTCTCCTCTGTTGTATTTAGTCTGTTGAATAATATTACCAACCACGGTATAGAAAACTAACCTTAAATAAATAATACCTCAAAGAAATTTATTTAATTAAAATCATTTTTTTAACCTGAGTAAAAGATTTTCCGCCGTTTAGTGGAACAGCCTCAATTTTATATAAATAAAGACCGGAAGATAATTTACTTGCATCCCAGTTTACTTGATAGTGTCCAGACGGTTTAATTTCGTTTACCAATGTTATTAGATTCTCTCCCAAAATATTAAAAACAGAAATCCTGACTCTACTTTCCATCGGTATACCGTAACTGATGGAAGTAGAAGGATTGAAAGGATTCGGAAAATTCTGTTTAAGGGAAAAATTATCAGGGATTAATTTATCCGTATTATTATTAATTGAAGTAGGAGCGGGCTTGCATTTACCAAATGTATCTGCATGCCACAAGGAAAAAATCTCTGATGGAACTAAAGCTCTATTGAAGATTTCGAGTTCATCGATTGCTATCTCGCCCCAACCAAATTGTGCTGGCAGTCCGCATATGGTACCTCCACCCGGACTTGGAATCCCTCCAATAATAAGTTCTGCCGAATTACTTGTATTATTAATCTGACCATTTGAAGTAGCTGTTAATACACCATTAATATATAATTCAAAAGTATTAGGCGCCCCTCCTTTTCTTACAGCTGCAATATGCTGCCATTGTGAATAAGTTATCGGTGTTGATATAATCGAAGTTGAACTTCCATCCATCACAACAAAGTGTAAGTTTCCACCCTGAATATAAAGTCTATAACCTGTACATACAGGTGTAGTTAATTCCACTTTTTGAACAATTGGCTCAACCCTGAAGGCATTTACAATAACAGGATAAACCCAGGCATCAATTGTAAAATCTCCTGAACCAAAATCTAAAGTTGGACTGTCCGGCACTTTTACATATTTAAGAACAGCAGAGTTAACATAGAACAAAGAGCCGTTAACTTTCGCCTGAGGGTTTAAGAATTGCAAAGTATTACCGGGAACGGCACCAGCAACCGGGGATCCGATTGTACCAATGGCGCCCGGGAAAGGAGTTCCGTGATTATTTCCTTTAATATCTAAAACAACAGTTGCACCTAATGATTCATCCATTGGCCACCATGCAACCATACCCGAAGGTGGTTGAACACAACCAGTTGCACTTGTAAGTTTGTTACCGAAATTAACATCAGATCTATTTTCACCAGCTGATAACGAAATGTTGTGTGTACCAGGTGCAGCGGGATAAGTCTGCTGCCAATTATTTTGATTTGTTTCTGAAATAGTATAATTGCCAGAGGCCAGATTTGTAAAACAATATTCACCGTTAACACCAGTTAATGCGGTTTGATTGACGGATCCCGATAATTTAATTTCCCAATTTTCCAATCCCGGTTCATTAGAATCTTTAACTCCATTGCCATTAAGATCATTAAATTTTACTCCGCATATCGATCCGACTAACGGTAATTGTCTGTTTCCAAAATTAATATTATTTATTGCCTGATTAGTTCCAACAGTTACAGTTTTGCTGCTTCCGGATAGTCCAGCAATCCAGCCGGTTTGACTGGTTTCTGTTAATGTGTATGTTCCCGGGGGAATTCCGGTAAATAAATAACTTCCATTTACATCTGTAATTGAAGTCATTGCAGAGATACCAGAACCAGTTAAGGTGATTACCCATCCGGATAAAACCGGCTCAAATGGGCCTTTGATACCATTATTATTCAAGTCATTGAATTTAAATCCAGATATTGATGAGCCGGGAGGATTACAACATAAAGTTTCTAAAAGTGAAGAATGACCTCCTTTGACACTTCCTTGAATATTAAACCCCATTGCAGAGCCATCATTATCATTTCGAAGTTCAACTCTTATATAATAAGTTCCGGGAGAGACATTAGAAACAACCTGATTAAAATTTGTAGGAACCGTAAAATTTGAAGTAATGGTTGAGTTAAGTGCACCAAGATTGCTTATCAAATTTCCATTTGAATCCACAAAATTAATTACTATTCTATTGTCAACAAGTACATTAAGGTCGAAAGTCAAATTAGTAGTTTCCCTAACACAAATAATTTTTTGAAAAACATATGGAGGAATAGAGCCATCTATATTTTTAGCGTTTGATCCTGATGTTTGAAATGCTGAGATCCATCTGCTGCCCGATTGATTAACCCATGCGGTATTTTTAGATATAACCCAGGCGGGACCATTAAGATTAACATTACCATTATTCGTCGGTGCACCAACTAAAGTCAAGAACAC
>JBBIHP010000135.1:0-6228 GCA_037446915.1 Ignavibacteria bacterium | reverse complement strand
TCTTTGCTACATCAAAAGGATCTTCTTTCGTAAGATAATTGAGCTTATAAATGTTGCTGAGAGAGTTGCTTGATTTATACAACGCGGTTGAACTATTCGAAAAAACTTTCTCAAATTTATCGGGCTGGATTTGCTGAACAACTTTTGACCGTAAAATATTTTCCGGATTATCAATATTTATTTTAATCATTACCGTATTCGAAAGGTAAAATACATTTCCCTTGTTAATAACCTTTGGTTGAGCAAAAAGAGCTATAGCAAATAGTAAGTTGAGAAGGAAGAATTTCTTCATGGGGTTCCTTTAAATGGCCAAACAATTTTATGAATAATGAGATTCAATAACAATGATAATGGTTCCTGTTTGGGCAAAATAAAACCGCACTTTTTTAAGGTACGGTTTCTTATAGTAGAAATAACTACTCGTTTCTATTTCTTTTCGAACATATTGTTTTTCTGGTTCACATCCGGTCCGAGAACCGAGATCAATTCTATCTTCTTAAACTCCTTGCCGCTGTTAATTTTTAATTGATGTGTGCTCTCGCCGTATTTCCAGACAGACGCCGGTTTGTGAATAATTTCTTCTGAGCCATCTTTGTAAGTAATTTTAAGATCTATCGGGACCGGGTAGCTACCAATCTTTTTAATAATCACATCTGGATTTTTTTCGCCATAAACTTTTTCAATAGCAAGATCTGGATAACCTGTTTCGAAAAACCACGGCTTCCAGAACCAGCTTAAATCCTCTCCGGCAATTCTATCGAATGTAAAAAAGAAATCGTAAGGGATAGGGTGTTGGCCGTTCCACCAATTTATATACTCGTGTAAAGCTTTTTTAAATGTCTCTTCGCCGAGAAAATCCCTTAGTATTAAATACGCTATTGCCGGTTGCTGATAAAATAAAAGTCCAGAGCCATATGTTTTACTTGAAAACGAAGGAGTAATAACCGGAATCATATAATCATTGCCCAGTGTATTTGAAAGGACAGAAATAGTTTGCAGAAGCTCGTCGCTTTTCGGCTCCATTCTTCTTACAAGATCGTAAGTTAAAAATGTAGCCCAGCCCTCATCCATAAAAGCATATTTCCTTTCGTTAATGCCCATATAGAACGGCATGTAAGTATGTGCAATTTCATGAATCGTTACTCCTATTTGTCCGGCTCTATTGGGATATGCTCCGTTGTTGCACATCATCGGTGTTTCCATTCCACCGCCAAATTTCTGTTCGCCGTTAAAGACCGTCATCTTGGGATATGGATACGGAATGCCGGGCCACTCATTAGAGAGATAATCAATTGATAAGCGAGCAAACAGAGCAACTTCATCCTGATATTTTATTCCTTCTTCGTAACACGCATCAACAAAGACTCTCCTTCCGGTTACGGTTTTGTAATCAACTTCTATTGATGAGCCGTCCCACAAATATTTATTACTTGTTCCAAAAGAAAAATCTGGAACATTCTCTGCTTTAAAATGCCAGGTGTTTTTTTCTTTACCATTAGTTACTGTTTTGTTTTTAATATCATCCGAAGTAACTATTCTGATTATTTCATCCGAACGGCGTGCCTGTTGATATCTTTCAAAAATGTTTGGGTGTAGAATGTCTCTGGCATTTTGTAATACTCCCGTTGCCCAAACCAGGTTATCGCCGGGAGCAGTAATCTCAACATCAAAATTTCCGAAGTCGTTGTAGAATTCAGTTGCGCCTGTATATTCCTGTCGATCCCAGCCATCAATATCATCATAAACTGCAACCTGAGGATACCAGTAGGCAACAAAGAAAGTTTGAGAATCGTAAGCGCCCATTCTAATTCTTGTTTCTTTTGGTATCACCACGCTCCACTTAACCTCGATCTTTGTAAATCCTTTGGGCGGAACTTTAGATGGAAAATTAGAAATTATAAGATTGGTTCCGGTTCGCAACACACGATATGATTTTGATTTGAAGTCAACCCCATTACTATTGATAATCAATGTATCGATTTTAACGCCGTCTGTTATGTCCGCGGGATTAATTGAAAAGTCGCGCGGGCTTCCTTTTTTCATTATGTCCTGATATAATCTAAACACAAAAGTATTAAGCGAGTCCGGACTATTATTGTAGAATGTAATCCAGGCATGACCATTTACTGTTCTCGATTGAGGAAAAAGTTCGGCTTTGATCGTATAGTCCGATCGGTTAATCCAGTAGTTTGGTCCGGGTATGCCATCATAAGCTCGTGTTCCTTTTTCATAAGCTTTTTGAATATTACGCGGAATGTAAAGACTTGATTGAGCCGGAAGATTGTTAAATAGAAACAAGAACAGGGTTGATATAAGAAGAATTGAATTGAAAAATTTTTTCATAACTCTCCCAAATTGTTTTGGAATTAGACGCAGACTGAGGAAAGGTGTTTATTAAAATGCCCGATTAACTCGGGCTATATAATTATCATTATTCTTAATTCATTAATCAGGATGTTTTTGAAAGCGCCTGTTCAAGATCGCTGATTATGTCGCTTGCATTTTCAATTCCAACCGATAGTCGAACTAAGCCTTCTGTAATACCGGCTGCTTTTCTTGCTTCTGCACCCATAGACAAATGTGTCATGCTCGCCGGATGCTGAATTAAAGTTTCTACACCGCCAAGCGAAACGGCTAACTGACAGAGTTTAACATTATTCATAACTGTTTCTCCGGCTTTAAATCCGCCATTTAATTCGAACGAAATCATTCCGCCATGATCGGAGTGTTGTTTCAAACCAACATTATAACCGGGATGACTTTTGAGTCCGGGATAACGAACCCATTTAACCGTTGGATGTTTTTCAAGAAATTCTGCAATCTGCATTGCATTTTCGCAATGTCTTTGCATTCGTATTGATAGAGTTTTCAATCCCCTGTGAACAAGAAATGAATTGAACGGATCGATAACGCCGCCAAGCTGATTAAGGGTTTTACGCATGTTAAGATACATCTCTTCATCTTTTGTGATAATAATTCCGGCAACAACATCAGCGTGACCGTTCAAGAATTTTGTCATGCTATGCAATACAACATCGGCGCCTAACTTAAATGGCTGCTGAAGCGCCGGACTCATAAATGTATTATCTACAACCAACAACGCACCAACACTATGAGCAATTTTAGCAGCGGCTTCTAAATCTGTAATTGAGATCATAGGGTTTGCGGGGGTTTCAACATAAACAATTTTAGTGTTTGGTTTTACTGCTTTTTCTATTTGTTCTGTTAAATCTGTATCAACAAAAGTAGATTCAATATTAAATTTGCTTAACACTGATTGAAGCAATGTCATTGTTGGTCCATAAACCGATTTACTACAAACAACATGATCTCCAGCTTTGAGCAAAGCCGTAAAGACGGTGCTTATAGCAGCCATACCGCTTGCGCATCCAAGAGCTTTGTGTCCCCCTTCCAATTCTGCGATGGCGTTTTCCATTGCTTCAATAGTAGGGTTTTTCATTCTTGTGTAGATGTAACCTTCTGCTTCGCCTTTAAATAACGATGCTCCGTGTTCTGCGGATTCGAACTTAAAAGTTGAGGTTTGATAAATGGGCGGAACTACTGGACCAAACTGATATTCGCCAATGCCGCTATGAACACATTTAGATTCGAATTGTAAGTTTTTGCTATGAGACATTTTTAGCTCTGATTTATTAAAAAATTATTCTTCGCCGTTTCCTTCTTCCGGAATCACTCTTGCAATATCGGCAATATCATCTCCCTCATTAAGTCTAATTAAACGCACGCCCTGAGTATTTCTACCCATAACGCGAATGTCTGAAACGGATTGTCTTATTACCATGCCGCCGGTAGTTATTATAACGAGCTCGTCGCCGTCATTTACTTCTTTCATTGCAATTAGTTTACCGTTTTTATCCGAGGTCTTAACAGTAATTACTCCCTTTCCGCCTCTGCGCGTTAAACGATATTCTTCTATTTCGGATCTCTTGCCAAAACCTTTTTCTGTAACAACCATAAGGGTTGTAGCATTCCGGACAACAATCATTCCTATCACAACATCATTTTTACCAAGTTTAACACCTCTTACACCTATAGCAGTTCTTCCCATTTCTCTAACATCTTTTTCGTTGAAGCGTATTGCCATACCGTTTTTAGTGCCGATTATTATGTCGTTGTTGCCATCGCTTAGTTTAGCTTCCATTAATCTATCGCCGGCAGCAAGATTTATTGCGTTAATTCCGCCGCGTCTAATATTTGCGTAAGCTGATAAAACAGTTTTCTTAACCGTACCTTTTTCAGTTGCCATTACAATAAATTTATCGTCTGTAAATTCTTTAACGGTAACAAATGCCGTTACCTTTTCTTCTTTCTCTTTTTCAATCAGATTAAGAATTGAACGGCCTTTTGTAGCTCTTCCTCCTTCGGGTATTTCATGAACTTTGAGCCAATAACATTTTCCTTTATCAGTAAAAAACATAATGTAATGATGCGTTGATGCAACAAACATATGTTCTATAAAATCCTCTTCTTTTGAACCGGCTCCGATTACTCCTTTACCACCACGCGCTTGTCTTCTATAGCCGCTTACGGGAAATCTCTTTATAAATCCCTGGTGGGAAATTGTAACAACAACATCTTCTTCGGCAATTATGTCTTCAAGAGAGAATTCTTTGTAATCGCGTACAACTTCTGTTCTTCTTTCATCGCCAAATTTTTCTTTTACAATCTGCAGCTCTTCAATTAATATTTGGCGCTGCTTCTTTTCGCTTGCTAAAATTCCCTTCAGTCTTTCGATTAATTTAATAGTTTCTTTGTACTCGTCTTCAATCTTCTTTCTTTCGAGTCCGGTTAATCTTTGCAAACGCATATCAAGAATTGCTTTTGCCTGGATCTCAGAAAGTTTGAATTTCTTCATCAAATTATTTTTAGCCGTCTCAACATCTTTCGATTTCTTAATTGTCTCGATTACAGCATCAATATTATCAAGGGCAATTATATAACCTTCTAAAATATGAGCGCGGCGTTCCGCTGCATCTAAATCGAATTTAGTTCTTCTTTTTAATACTTCGAATCTATGAGCAATAAAATGTTCCATACATTCTTTAAGAGTAAGAACTTTCGGAACGCCATTTACAAGAGCAAGCATTATAACGCCGAATGTAACCTGCATCTGTGTGTGCTTAAACAATTGATTTAGAGTAACAGCCGGTTGTCCATCACGTTTCATTTCTATAACTACTCGCAATCCGTCTCTATCGGATTCATCTCTAATGTTTGAGATACCGACAATTTTATCTTCGCGAACGAGTTCTGCAATTTTTTCTATAAGAGCGGCTTTATTAACCTGATAGGGAATTTCTGTTATAACAATATTCTCGCGCTCATTTTTCATTACCTCAATATTAGCTTTGGCGCGGAGAATAATTCTACCTCTTCCTGTAAGGAATGCTTCTTTAACTCCATCGTAACCGTAAATAATTCCTCCGGTTGGAAAATCAGGAGCTTTAACAAACTTCATCAAGTCTTCCGGTTTCAATTTGGGGTTTTCAATAAGAGCAACAAGTCCTTCTATTACTTCTGATAGGTTATGCGGCGGAATATTTGTAGCCATACCAACAGCAATACCACTTGCGCCATTTACCAGAAGATTTGGTAAGTAAGATGGCATAACAGTTGGCTCTTGTAAAGTATCATCAAAATTCGGTGCGAAATCGACCGTGTTCTTATCAAGATCTCTGAGCATTTCATCTGCAATTCTTGAAAGGCGTGCTTCAGTATAACGCATTGCTGCCGGGCTGTCGCCATCAATCGATCCAAAATTTCCCTGACCATCCACAAGCGGATAGCGAAGGGAAAAATCCTGAACCATGCGCACCATTGTATCGTATACAGCACTGTCACCATGCGGGTGATATTTACCTAATACTTCTCCAACAATACGTGCGGATTTTTTATAAGGTTTATTATAAGCAACTCCAAGTTCGTGCATTCCGAATAGAACGCGTCTGTGAACCGGTTTAAGTCCGTCTCTTACATCGGGTAGCGCGCGTGCAACGATAACACTCATTGCATAATCGATATAAGATGATTTCATTTCCTCTTCTAATGATACAGGTACTACTTTTTCGAATATTGTCGTCATGTTTTGTAATTATTATTTATTATAAAAAGTTTATTAACTATTATTTTTTCTGATCTACTTTAACATTATTGTTGCGAGACCCATATAAAACAAAATTGTAAAAATATCTGTTAGTGCAAGAGTAA
>JBBIHP010000134.1:0-6301 GCA_037446915.1 Ignavibacteria bacterium | reverse complement strand
CCGATTACAATGTGATTGCAAATCTTAACCTTGCATTCCAGGCAAGAGTATTTAAGGTATCAGGCAAAGATACCAACTCGATTATCGGCTTTGTAACGAGATTGAATTTTTAGACTGCGATAAAAAATAATGTCTTCCGGTAAACGAAAATTAATCTGGTTATACAAGAGTGGTATTTTTATTCTTGCCGCTTCACTTCTAACTATTGTTTTAACCCAGGATTTTTTATTCACCTTTTCTCCTTTGAAGGAACTCGAGTTAAAATTAATTGATAATCGTTTCCTGGAGCGTGGCAAAATTGATATAAAAGATTCAGCAGATGTTGTAATTGTTGAGATTGATCAGGAATCACTTACACAATTCCCTCCTCCGTATAATCGTATGCCGCTTTCAAGATCTTTGTATGCAAAGTTGATAAAGAACTTTAAAGAAATTGGTGTGCGGGCTATTGGTATTGATGTTATAATGTCCAACCCCGATACATCGCTTAAAGACGACTCACTGTTTATTGATGCTATTCAATCTTACGGTAAAGTTGTTCTTGCCGGTAAGATTGATGAATCGCGTGATCTGCTCATAGAGAAAATTGGTTTTGAACTTACAGACACTTTAGGTAAGAAGAAATTTTACAATTATGAAAATATTTTCTTTACAGTTGATAGCTCACTTGGAATAGTTCAACCACCACCCGATTATGATTATGTATTTAGAAGATATATTCCTTTCAGAGTTACAGGAATTACAGATTCAAGAGTTCCGAGTTTTGGATTTGCTATAGTTAACAAAGTACTCGGATTGCAAAATTTTGAATCAGCTACATCTGTTGATGGTTACTTCAAATTGGGGGATAAAAACATTCCTAAATTTGATAGGACATCCATACTCATAAATTTCTATGGACCAAGCAGAACGTTCAACTATATTAAAATGCTTGATGTTATTGACGATTCAGAGTTTAAGACTAAAGATGAGATTGAGTATAAAGACGAAATTAATGTTTGGGAAGAATACTTATCAGATCCGGAGTTAAGGAAAAAATTAGAAAATAAAATTGTATTAATCGGCTCTACAATGCCCGAAGACCGGGACTTACTTCCAATCTCATTTGCAGAAGGAAAGAGAAAAGGGGATAATCAAATTTACGGTGTTGAGTTTCATGCAAACATTATTCAAAATATTTTATGGAATGATTACCTCTACGTTCAATCGAAGTGGATGGAAATATTAATAATAATCCTTCTTACAATTTTTATTTTTATCGCAACTTCAGTAATAAGAAAAGTTAAAATCAGAATCGGGATTCTCACAGAGATTATCAATCTTCTTGCGGTTGTGTTTATTGTCTATGTTATTTATTTACTTAGTATTTATCTCTTTATCAACAACAAACTGGTAATTGCAGTTGTAAGTCCATCCCTGGCAATTGTTCTTGGTTACTTAAGCAGCACTGCTTATCATTTCATTAAGGAAAGACAGCAGAATGTTATGATTACCGGGATGTTCAGTCAGTATGTAAGTAAATCAATTGTTAATGAGCTTCTTGCTAATCCCGATAAATTAAAATTGGGTGGCGAGAAAAAAACTCTTACCGTTCTCTTCAGCGATATTGCCGGATTTACAACTTTTGCAGAGAAAAAAGAACCTGAAGAATTAGTTAGCTTTATTAACGAATTTCTGAATGAGATGACTGAAATTATCTTAAGGAATGGCGGAACACTTGATAAATATCTTGGTGATGCGGTAATGGCATTCTGGGGCGCACCTGTTGAAGTTGAAGATCATGCTTACAAAGCGTGTTTAACTGCTTTACAAATGCAGGATAAACTTGCTGAACTAAGAGATAAATGGTCTAAGGTTGGTGAACCACTAATTCATATAAGAATTGGAATTAATTCAGGTGAGGTAATTGTCGGCAATATTGGCGGTGTAAAAAGGTTTGATTATACAGTGCTTGGCGATGATGTAAATCTTGCTTCGCGTCTTGAAGGTGCTAACAAAGAATACGGCACCAACATAATGATAAGTGACTCTACTTATCAATTTGTTGAAGAAAAAGTTTTAGTAAGAGAATTGGATGTTATCAGAGTCAAAGGGAAATCCGAACCTACAAAAGTATACGAATTGATTAGCTTGTCCGGAGATCCCAAGGCTATTGATGCAATTTATCAAATGCACGAATATTTTCAAGGTCTGGAATTGTATCGTTATAAAAGTTTTGATGCAGCAATGGATTATTTTAAGCGATGTTCAGAAAAATTAGGCGATTACCCTTCCAAAGTTTATTTGAACAGGTGTCAGTATTATCTTCAGAACCCTCCTAATGATGATTGGGACGGAGTATTTGAATTTAAAACCAAATAATTATTTAAGTGCCCGTTTTATATTATATGTTGCTGCTACTAAGAAAACGAGATTGGCAATCCATGCAGTTATTAACGGATCCAGCACCCCATTCTTACCAAATGCCTGACTAACCTTCATAAAGACAAGATAGACGAACGTTATTAGGAGATTAATACCGAATTGAATGGCGAGTCCGCCACGTCTTCTGTTTGCCGAAATTGGTAATCCAAAGAATACTACTACAACACTTGCAAATGCATAAGCTATTCTGGATTGATATTCAATCAGTATGGAAGTTGGGTCGTTACCGGTTCTTTTCTGTTCATTAGCAAAATCCGATAATTCTGCAAGAGTCATTTCTTCTGGCTTTCTTTGTTTTTTCATCACATCATCCGGTATGAAATTCAATCCGTAAAATTCATGTTCAATAAATTTCTCCATCACTTCACTTGAATCAGAAATTTCTCTAATTGTTCCATTAAACAAAGTCCAGCAATTTTTTTGTTCGTCGTATCTCATTCTTAATGCATCTGTTCTTTTTAGCAAACGTGTTTTATCAACCGGATTGAATTCCTGAATGCTGACCTGGTGGGCTTGCTTATTAGCAATATCATAATAATTTATTGTAACAATTCTCGATTTTGTATCCTGGAAGAAAATGTTGCTTCCGAAATAAACAATTCCTTTCTTCATGTATGTTTGTTCAATAAATACTTTGTGCTTATTTGCAAGAGGAACAAGGTAACCCCCTACATATACGCTAATAGCACTTATTAAAAATGAGACTATAATAAAAGGAGCCATAAACCGGTACAAACTTATACCACCGGCTTTTATTGCCGTTATCTCGTTTAGAGATGACATTTTTCCGGCAGTAAATAAACTAGCAAGTAATACAGCTACCGGTGTAATTAAACGGATTATTTCTGGCATGAAGACGAGGTAATACTGAAGTATCATCATCGAAGGGACATTCTGATCAATGAAATCGTCGAGATTCTCCATCATGTCAATAACGACGAATATAAGCGTGAAAGCAAGAAGTCCGAACAGGATTGTCTGAATAAATTGTTTTATAAGGTATCGGTCTAATATTTTCATCTTTTATTCGCCAGAAGTGTTTTCTTCTTCGTTTGATCTCCAGGATTTAGGAATATACTTCATAAAGAAATCGAAACTGATTGTTACTTTTTCCCTTGCACTTTTAATTGTAATTAAAATACCAACAATAGTTAATAGAAAATTAGCACTCCATATTCCCCAGAATGGAGAAACAATTCCTCTATCGGCTAATTTTTCTCCGCCAATTAAAAAAGCCCAATAGACAAGAAAGAAAATCAAACTGATACCGGCAGCCATTCCGAACCCGCCTCTTTTCATCATTGTTCCGAGCGGGGCGCCAATTAAAACGAAGACTATACAAGCAAACGGGAGAGAATATTTTTTATGAATCTCAACCCAGAAACTGTTCATCTCTTTCTTACCGTAATCTAACCGGTTTGTTATTGTAATTATTGAGTTAGAATGTGATTGAATTCTCTGCTGTGTCTTTATATAAATGTTACTCAGATTTTCAGGTGAAATGATATTTGAACCAGATGTTTCAATTTTTTTACCGAGTATTGAATTGAATTGAATATTGAAATCGGCAAGATTCTTTTGATAGATTTGATTCAAGCTATCTACAATAACAATCATATCCTGCGCACCCATTTCGCGGTCACCTCTGGGTCCTCCGGGAGCTGTCTGTTCAAATGTAAATTGTTCTGCCGGTAATGCAATTTTATGACGTTCGAAACGGAGTTTGCGGTAAACATTCTCTTTTGAATTATCCGATTCATGTATCTCGCCATTCACAAGATCCATAATCAACTTCTTCTGATTCCTTGATAAATATATTTTACCTTCAGTTGCAGTAACTATATTTACCTTTGGCGGAGAAGTATAATCATATATTGTAATTTCTTTCAGCTCATTTTTATTCTGATCAATTTCACGAACCAGAATAGAATAGTTAGGAATCTCTTGAGAAAATACTCCCGGTACTAACGAAAGTGTCGGCTTCTTTCTCGAAATATCTTCCATCAGTAGTCGTGCTGCGTGGTTTGCATCCGGATAAATATAATTATTGAAATAGACCAGCAGAATTGCAATTACCACACTCGCAGCCAACGGGGGAATCATCATTTTATATAAACTAACACCGGATGATTTCAAAATAGCCACTTCGTTATTTTGCGACATTGACCCGAATGCCATTAATGTTGCAACAAGAACTGCCATCGGAACAACAAGCACTACCATCCAGGCAAGGTTATATGTAATAAGCTTTATTATTACCCAGGTATCAAGCCCTTTGCCAACAAGTTTATCGGCAAACTTCATCAAAAATTGAAGCAGAAATACCGAGATCAGTATGAATATCGAAAAAATGAAAGGAATAAGATGATTTTTTAATATGTATTTTATTATGATCATTGGCTCTTAAGTAACTCTCTATTCAAATTTACCAATATTCTCTTTAGAATAAAAAAATGATTATCAAATAAACCGGCCAATCAATGTTAATTATATTAAAGAATACTGCTCGGCGTTTTTAGTTGTTAATCTAATTATTGTTTTTAAGGACTTGAAGCGGGCATTAGTTAGGTGTATATTTGATTACTAAAATGATAAATAAGTTATTAAATCAATTAATTATTGGACAAATACCCGGAACAGGAGGGGCAAGTGGAATCCGTCTTAAATCATATTAAATCTAATTTTGAGAACTATGTTAATGAATTAATGGAATATATCAGGATTCCATCAATCAGCACGCTTGAATCTCATAAGCATGAAATGCAGAGATGTGCCGAGTTTGTAAGTTCTAAACTTAGAAATGCCGGAATGAACCGTGTTGAGATTTTTCAAACTAAGGGTCATCCCATTGTTTATGGCGAATGGCTTGGAGCTCCCGGGAAACCAACTGTTCTAATCTACGGTCATTATGATGTTCAGCCCGTTGATCCAATTGATCTATGGAATAATCCGCCTTTTGAACCGGTTATTAAGGATGGTAAGATTTGGGCTCGCGGTGCCAACGACGATAAAGGTCAGGCGTTCGTCCATTTTAAAAGTGTTGAAGCATTTTATAAAACAAACGGAACACTCCCTCTCAATATTAAATTTGTTATTGAAGGTGAAGAAGAAATTGGCAGTTCTAACCTATCCAAATTTTTAGAAGAACAAAAAGAATTGTTAAAGTGCGATGCAATTTTAATTTCTGATACAAACATGTATCAAGCCGGTGTCCCTACTATTACTTATGGTTTACGCGGATTACTTTATATGGAAGTTGAAGTTACCGGACCTAACCGCGATTTACATTCCGGTAGCTTTGGCGGTGCGGTTGCTAATCCGATTAATGAGCTCGCAAAAATTATTTCCAAACTTCAGGATAAAAATGGTAAAGTAACTGTCCCTAATTTCTATAAAGATGTAATGAAGCTCTCTAATAAGGAACGTGAGAATTTTAAACGGCTGAAACATTCCGATAAAAATTTTGCAAAGGAATTGGATGTAAAAGAATTACAGGGTGAAAAAGGATTTTCTACATTAGAAAGATTATGGGTAAGACCTACTCTCGATTGTAACGGAATATTCGGAGGTTTTACTGAAAAAGGTGCCAAAACCGTATTGCCATCTAAAGCAACAGCTAAGATAAGCATGAGGCTGGTGCCTAATCAGGATCCTAAAAAGATTGCCAGGGATTTTGAAAAACATATAAGAGCTTTAGCACCACAGAGTATAAAAGTTGATGTCAGAAATCTTCACTATGGATATCCTGTCGTTGCACCATTGGAAGGTAATGCAATTAAAGCTGCTGCCATTGCTACTTCGAAAGCATTTGGTAAGAAAACTGTTTATACAAGAGAAGGCGGATCTATTCCTGTTGTAGTTGATTTCATGAAAAAAT
>JBBIHP010000133.1:3103-6438 GCA_037446915.1 Ignavibacteria bacterium | reverse complement strand
TCCTTTTATTAATTGTTGTTAATCCAAGCACTTCCGTTAATTCTTTTTTAATAGCTATTCCATTAAAGGAAGAGATTAACATTAAATCCCCCGGTTTAAAATTGGAATTAATTCCGCCGGCAGCGTTGGTAAGTATTATTGTTTTGCAATTTAATTTGGCTGCAAGGTGAATCGGGATTACACATTCCGATAATTTATACCCTTCGTAAAAATGAATACGACCCTGGACGATTAATAATTTCTTACCTATGTATTTTGCAAAGTGTAAATAACCCTGATGACCTTCTACAGTTGATTTTGGATATCCGGGCAATGTTGATGTAGGGAAGGACTTTACTGTTTCAACTTTTTCGGCAAAATCTCCAAGTCCGCTTCCAAGTACAATACAGATTTCAGGTTCAAATGGAATTTCTGTCTTAATTTTTTCAACTATGGATCTATATTTTTCATTCAGGTTTACCATTAGAATAAAATTCCTGCTAATGTGGCTGTTAATAAAGTTGCGAGTGTTCCCCCAATAACCGCTCTTATTCCTAACTTAGCTAAATCAGTTCTTCTATTCGGTGCTAAAGGAGAAATTCCACCAATCTGAATTGCGATAGAACTGAAATTAGCAAATCCGCACAATGCATAAGTAGCCATCAAAATTGCTTTTTCATTTACAAGAGATTTTAATTCAACAAGTTTGCTCATATCAAGATAAGCTACAAATTCATTAAGAACCACTTTAGTGCCGATTAAACTTCCAAAGTGATAAGCACTTTCCCACGGCACGCCTATTCCAAATGCAATAAACTGAAGGACAGAACCGAAAATTAATTGCAGACTGAATTTATGTCCGAACTGTGCGATTAACGCATTATTAAATCCAAAAATATCTCCAACCCATCCAAGGAAATAATTTACGAGAGCGATCAACGCAATAAATGCTATAAGCATAGCAGCAACATTAAGAGCTAAATTCATTCCTTCGCTTGCACCTACTGCAGCAGCTTCTAAAACATTCGATGCATTTTTTTCAACTGATACTTTTACAGTTCCTTTTGTTTCCGGTTCACCGGTTTCCGGATACATTATTTTAGAAATTAAGAGTGCAGCCGGTGCAGCCATAACACTTGCACCCAATAAATGTGTTGCAAAAAGTAATTGCGCTTCGCGGATTGGAATATTATTGGCTTGAGCGAATGCAGTTCCTAAAATTTGTATATACGCCGCCATTACTCCACCGGCTATAGTAGCCATTCCGCCTACCATTATTGTCAGCAATTCACTCTGTGTCATCCCTTTTAAGTATGGCTTAATCATTAATGGTGCTTCGGTCTGCCCGACAAATATATTAGCAGTGCACGATAAAGATTCGGCACCACTTGTTCCCATTACTCTTGCCATAAACCACGCCATTCCCTGAACAATTTTTTGCATCACTCCTAAATAATAAAGAAGCGACATCAAACTGGCGAAAAAGATTATTGTAGGTAAAACCTGGAATGCAAAGAATACTCCTAAACTCCCTTCATTACCGGGACCCAATCCCAAACTTCCGAAAACAAACTTTGCCCCTTCGGAAGTAAAGTTTAGTATTAATACGAAGAATGTACTGACAAACCTGAAAAATTCTTTAATCCATCCTAACGGTGCAAAGTATTGACCAAGCTGATCACCTTTAATTATAAAAATTGCCAGAGTAATTTGAATTGCTAATCCGCTTAGAACAAGCCGCCAGTTTATTTTCTTTTTATTGTTCGAAATTAAAAAAGCGATTCCGAGCAGGATTATTATTCCGATTATTCCTCTAAATAGTGAAGTGACGTCCATTTTACACCAGAATTCATTTTTGAATAATTATAAAAAAGTAATTTTAAAAATTTATCTGCTTATATCTGTTTAATTCAGTTCAATCTGTGTGCTATTACTTATTTGAAGCCTGATACACGACAATAATTTTACTCAGGAATATAGTGGCACTTTCTGCACCGTGCCTCATAACTATCGGCAGCACCAACAAGAACTCTCTCCGTAGATACAATTTTGCGCTGCGTCTTATCGGCCGGATTACCGCAGTTTACGCATATTGCTAACGTTTTGGTAATATACTCAGCTATAGATAATAATTGAGGCATCGGTTCGAATGGTACACCTCTGTAGTCCTGATCCAATCCGGCAACTATAACTCGTTTCCCATCGTTAGCAAGTTGATTGCAGACTTCTAAAATACTGTTATCAAAAAATTGTGCTTCGTCAATACCGATTACCTGGGCATTTTCAACATAGTCCAGAATTTCTTTAGCATTTTCAACAAGTATAGAAGGCATCGATTGCTCGCTATGCGAAACGATATCGCCCATAGAATAACGGTTATCAATTTTCGGTTTGAATATTTTTACGGTCAGCTTTGCAATTTTAGCACGGCGTAACCGGCGTATTAGTTCTTCTGTTTTGCCGCTGAACATGCACCCGGCTATTACTTCAATCCACCCGGTGTTTTTTGGTGTTGAGTGAGGTTGAAATTCCATCATTTCTTTAAAAACTCCTCTCCGAATGAATATGGAAGTAGTTCTCTTAATTTTAATTTCTTGCTTTCACCTTTTTTGTTAACAAGAATAACATCAAGATTTCCTCCGCATAAATCGGATAATACTTGCCGGCAAGCACCGCATGGTGATATATATTCTTCTGTATCAGCTGCAACAGCAATGGCTTTAAATTTTCTTACTCCTTCTAATATTGCTGAAAATACTGCTGTTCTTTCAGCGCATATTGTCAAACTGTATGATGAGGTTTCGATATTAGCACCCTGATAAACTTTCCCGTCTTTTGTTAGAAGTGCTGCTCCTACATGAAAGTTTGAATATGTTGGAAGGGCTTTGGATTTTGCTTCGATTGCTTTCTGAATAAGTTCTTTTCTGTTGTACATTCCGTATTAGATTTTTTTTTATGCAAAGATAGGTTTTTACTTATTAAAATGGAATTGGAAAGTGAACAGGATTCTGGATGCTGGTTATTGGATACTGGATATTGGATACTTGATGCTGGATACTGGATGTGACGCTACATGAAGAGTTATTAATTCCAAATTTCAGTAATTACTCATTTACTGTATCTCAACCTATTGGCAATCTCAAATAACAAATCAACAATCACAAATATCTAATCACTTTTTATTACGGAAAATTCCGTAAAACGGTTTTATTGCCGCTGCAATCCATACTATTGCATACCAGTACCAATCAAGACTCAATAATTCCGGCCATAATTTTGCGAATAATAAAGTAGCAGCAAAAACAGCTATTTTAATCAGTCCGATATCCCAGACATCGGATTTGTAATTAAATGCT
>JBBIHP010000133.1:0-3089 GCA_037446915.1 Ignavibacteria bacterium | reverse complement strand
TCAGGCTCTCCTCTATAAAAAAAATACTATTTTGGAAATAAAATTATCTCAATCATTATGTGAATCAATATCCTCTTCATCAATATGAAATTTGTGAAGCATACGGTGTGTAATTGGAGCTAACACAATTCCAAGAACAGCAATAAATACAAGTCCGCTAAACAGGGCATATGCAGAAGCAAATATTTTTGCACCGTTATTTGGAAGTTGATTAACCGGGCCCATTCCGCCTAAAATCATCGATGCTTCAAGAAGCGAATCGACAAAATCGAATCCGGCAATAAAGTGATAACCGATTATTCCAATGGTTAATGCAATCGCTATCAGTGCAAATGCAATTAAAAATGATAAAGATAATCTCCGGATAAATACCGAAAAGGGGGCGAGTTTTTCTTGCTTTTGCTCGAACATCTTAACCTCAAGTCAGGTCGAATCAAAATTAATAATTTTCGTCAAAACTATTTTGTTGTCGGTCCGCCCATTTTAGTTAAAACAGAATCAACCGGCTCCCAAAGTTCTATCTTGTTCCCATCAGGATCCATTATGTAGGCAAACTTACCATACTCATATTTCTGAATTTCACCAATAACTTTAACACCGTTTGATTTGAGATTCCTGATAAGTCCTTCTATATTCTTCACCCTGTAATTTATCATAAATTCCTTTCCGGAAGGGGAGAAGTAATCTGTCTTACTATCAAATGGACTCCACCTTAAGTAATTAATCTCTTCAGGTCTGTTTCCATTTCGGAATTCGAAAACCGAACCATAAAGATCAGTAGAAAGACCAAGATTCTTTCCATACCATTCTTTAATTGCCACAGGATCTTTCGACTTGAAGAATATTCCACCAATACCGGTTACCCTTGGGATTGTGTCATTAGCAGTTATTTTTTTATTCGTATCAGAATTTATTTCAGCACTATCATTAGTTTTTGAATTACAGCTTATAATTAGTAAGAGGGAGAAAATAAAAAAGGAAGGTTTATACATTTTGTAATCCTTTCTAAAATACAGGACAATAATATGAAATAGAATCCAAAATGAATAGGGAGTTGCAGAAATTATTAAGATAAAGTGTTACTAAGAAAATCTTTTAATCGTCCATTGATAAAATAATTCCATCCGGCTGTACAGCTTTCCCGCTTAAATTCTTCAATATCATCAGGAAAGTCTTCAAGGACTTTTACTGTTAGTCTTAGTGTAGTTGAACTATTATTCTCAAATAACTCGAATAATGAATTTGATCTTCCTTCGTATTCTTCAAAAGTCCATTCATAGTTAATCAATTTTTTAGGAATTACTTCTGTTACTTTCCACTGGTGCCGGTAATTTCTATCACCATTTGTAACATCGAATTTAGTAGTAAATCCGACCGTAGCATTGAAATCGGGGATATTGTTAAAATACCATTTACGCAAAAGGTTTATATTTGTAATTGCATCCCAAACTGATCCTAATGATGCATTAAATGTCTCCTCAACAATTATCAAATCGTCAGTGGTTTTCATAGAAATTTATGATGTTGGTTTTAAATTAATTTCGTTTTTTTCTAAAGAAGATTTATTAAATAAAAATGAAGCTCCAAGCCATAAGACAATAAAGAATCCATTCACCATAAGAAGTTCGCGTAATGAATTTAATGTGTTTCCGTATCCTTCTAAGAGAGCCATTATAATAACAATTACCTGTGAAATTGCTGTCAGTATTAATGTAAGAGACATTCCCTTCGGTTTAAAGTTAGAAATAAATGAACCAATTGCTACTACCCCGAGAACACCCATGTATAAAATATTAATGGGATTATCCTCATTTCCAATTATTCCTACTGCAAGATTCGACCAGATCATTAATAGAGCTGTTCCAAGTGTTAATCCGATTGCCATCTTGTAAATTTTGTTATGAGCTTTATTTGCAAGAAATACAAATGATAGTCCGGTCCCCATAAGAAGTATTCCGGCTACTAGAAAATCGAAGAATGTCCATTCAACTTCATTTGTAAATTGCATTGCTGTTAATGGGAGTGATAAAAGTATTAAGGTAAGTAAAACAACTATTAGCGAGTGTTTGACGAGTTTGCTATTTAATTTCATCAGGGTTAGTTCCATTAAATTTATATTCAGGTAACAAAATATATTCCATAATTGGAAGAATACCAAAGTGTATTATGAATTTTCAAAAGCTTTAATGAGAAAAAATTTATCCCTAATTAATTGGCAGATAATTTTCATTTACTATAAATAAAATCATTTAATAGTAGAATTACCCCGCTATTGCCGGTTCTGCAAAACAATTTAGTTTAATTTATTTGAATAATATTTTTATCTCTTCTTTAGATAGTTTTAAAATAGTATAAATGAAAAATGCCGATACTATTAAAGACCATGTGTAAGACCACATCAGTAATGACACCTTCATTGAATTAAGCATCTCTTTTTCTGGACCACTTACTGAATCAATTATTAGAAATGTTGGATTATAATAATTAATGATAGGTGATACAAACAAAAATATAATTGATGCAATTAACCCATAGATAAGAATTTGTTTCCAGACTTTTTTAAATTTTAATACATACGATGCAGAAACAAAGACAATTATACAAAGCATAATTTCAATTACACTCTGTATTATAGAAGGGGCAAAGTTTAACTCAACAGGTGGATTAAAATTTTTAGTTATTCCTTTAACCGTAACTATTGTAGATAGGAATTGTAAGCTGAATACACTTCTTAGTAAAACAAGCGCGGATAGTACAATAAGTATCCATGCTATTGTTTTAACTAATTTCTGATTTTTCTGCTGGTTAACTATTTCTTCCATACTCCCTCCAGTTTGTAAAATTTATAGCCCTGTTCATTTTACCTCCTACTTTTATAAGTAGAGAGGTGCCCGTAGTTGAGACGCTGGATGTTATCTACTACACTATAAATAAATGTAGTGATGAGTGTGTAAAATATAGCATCAGCAACTACGAACAAAAAATCAAAGAACAACGTATTAAGTATTTGAAAAAACAAGCCATCCGTTATGGCTTCAATCTTACTCCACTTCTTGAATAAGTAAGTTCATTAGCAGCGGCTTGTTAGC
>JBBIHP010000132.1:0-6449 GCA_037446915.1 Ignavibacteria bacterium | reverse complement strand
GTAATCTTTAGGAGGAATAAAATTCTCTTTAATTGTACGGGCAGAAACCCATCGTATAAGATTCAAATAACTTCCGGCTTTATCATTTGTTCCACTTGCTCTTGCACCTCCAAATGGCTGCTGACCAACAACAGCACCCGTTGGTTTATCGTTGATATAGAAATTACCGGCTGCGTGTGTTAACGCTTTATCAGCTTTTTCAACTGCATATCTGTCCTGTGCGAAGATAGCACCTGTTAAGGAGAATGGTGAAGTTTGATCACATATCTGTAAAGTTTCTTCATATTTGTTGTCATCGTAAACGTATAACGTTAATACTGGTCCGAATATTTCTTCTTCCATCGATTTGAATTTGGGATTGGTCGTTTCGATTATTGTCGGCTCAATGAAGTATCCTTTGGAACTATCATAATTACCACCGGCAATTATTGTTGCATCATTCGATTTCTTTGCATAGTCAATGTATCCGGTAATTGTGTCGAATGCGCCTTTATCAATTACCGCGTTAAAGAAATTAGTGAAGTCGCGCGGATCACCCATCTTAACTGTCTTCAATTCAGCAATAATATATTCTTTTAATTTCGGCCAGATCGATTTCGGGATATAAGCACGTGATGCTGCAGAACATTTCTGTCCCTGATACTCGAATGCACCGCGGATCATTGCAACACCTAATGCTGTAATATCTGCACTCGAATGTGCGAATATAAAATCTTTACCGCCGGTTTCTCCAACTATGCGCGGATACGATTTATACTTTGCTAAATTATTTGCCGCTGTTCTCCACATCGATTGAAAAGTTGGAGTTGATCCTGTAAAATGAATTCCTCCAAAATGTTCAGAATCCATAACCGGATTACCGACTTTAGAACCCGAGCCGGGAACAAAGTTAATTACTCCGGATGGAAGTCCCGCAGCTTCTAACAATTTCATAATCCAGTAAGCCGAGTAAACCGAACTTGATGCGGGTTTCAATAATGCAACATTTCCCATTATTGCCGGAGCTGTGGGAAGGTTGCCGGTTATTGATGTGAAGTTGAACGGAGCTACCGCAAAAATAAATCCTTCGAGTGGTCTGTATTCTGATCTGTTCCACATTCCAAAAGGAGAGTGAAGCGGCTGCTGCTGGTAGATCTGCATCGCAAAGTAAGAATTAAAACGGAAGAAATCTGCCAGCTCTGCAGCAGAATCAATTTCTGCCTGGAACGGATTTTTGCTTTGACCTAACATTGTAGAAGCGTTTAAAATATATCTCCATTCTGTAAGAGCTAATAAATCGGCAGCTTTCAGAAAAACAGAAACACGATCCGGCCAATCCATTCTGGACCATGTCTTATGTGCATTCATGGCAGAATCGATTGCCATCTTTACTTCTTTCTCACTTACTTTATGATACTTGGCAAGAACATGTTTGTGATCGTGCGGCATTACACAGTTGTCGGTATCTCCGGTTCTTATTTCTTTTCCGCCGATAATAATCGGGATATCAATTTGTTGATTTGCTAATTCATCTAATTTTGATTTCAGTGCAGCTTTTTCGGGTGAACCGGGGGCATAATTTTTTACAGGTTCGTTTGGTGGTAGTGGAACGTTGAAAATTGCGTTGGCCATAAAGTATCCTTCTTTTCGTTTTACGATTAATCAGTTTTTTAGATAGGTAAAATTAGGAAAAATATGTAGTGTGAATCCAAAAAATCGGATGGATATAGCTTAAACCCTTGAAAATAAAGGCGAATCTTATGTTAAAACTCAAACATGATAAAAATAAGCCGGATGAATTAATTAAAATTCCCTCCGGCTGTTAATTAAAAACCAACCATGAATCCAAATACTAACATCCGTCGCCCGAAGTAGCTCTTAATTTCTTTTCGTTCCTTGTAATCCGGAGAATAAGTATATCCAAAAATATTTTGATTATTTAAAATATTGAGTCCTTCCATATAGGCAACCAATGATATGTTTTCAAATATCTGGTTGAAATGCATAATTCGCAGATCAATTCGCCTATAGTCGGGAAATCTTTCTGAATTGGTTGCAGCATAAATCGGCTCAAAGATATTTATATCACTTCTATAAAAGGATGATTCAACAGGAGTATAAGGACGACCCGTAGCGTATTTGGCATTAATTCCGATCTGCCATAAATCCGTGATGTTATATTTAAGCACAAGGGAAAAATTATGAGTTATATCGAATGAACTGCTTGTTAACCCATCGTAATCCATCCAATCTCGTTTTGTATTTATAAATCCGTAAGAGATCCATCCGGTAATATTAAACGGAAGAATTCCTTTGAAAATAATATCCACACCATTTGCAAAACCTTTACCGCTGTTATCATAATTGAGGATCAGATTTTCTTTCGGAAGGTTAGAATAATTCTTGTGATATACTTCCATCCTGAAGGAATTCTGATCATCGATATTATAATCGTATGATACGATCAAATGATCTGCGCGCATTGATTTTAAATTCGGATTACCATCTACAGAACGGAATAATTGTGGATTTGGGAGCTGATGAAAAATTCCTGCACCAAATTTAACTGTTGACTTATCACTCAGTTTATAGCTGACACTAAATCTCGGATCTAACCAGCCGAGATCCAATTCCGGGATTTTATCATAACGTAGTCCGGCGGCAACTGATACATTCTGTAATCTGAATGGATTAGCAGATTGAAATTCTGTATAACCGGCAATTCGTGATCCATAAAATGTTGCATCGATTATTTTTGAATTACCTTCAGGTCGAATATCGAAATCATCTTCCGGAATTTTACCAAGATAGTTTACTTCGCGCTTTTCATATTCAGCACCAACAAGGATTTTATTTGAGGAATTAACTGAAATTTCAAAATCATTTCTGAATGTATAAACATAATCGGTTTTGGTAAGATCAAGTATTCCAATCAGCCAGTTGTTGGAATACTTATTATAAGCAACACTATTCTTCATTATAACTGATTCGAAAAGAATATTGGTGTTTTGCAGATTTACAAAAACATTATTGGAATTGCCGTTGAAAGCGCCTGTATACTCAGCCCGTTCTACTTTTACTCCTTGCTTGTCATCTGCAATCATTCCAAATAATTTTAACTTACCCGTTTTGGAATAAGAATAAATTATTCCACCAGTTCCATTTCTTGAAGTTGGAGATAATGTCATCCTATCCAATCCACCATTTAACCAGAAGATTGGTTTTGTAAAACTTTGTCTAAGATCGAAATACATTCCAAGTTTACCATCATCTATTGGAATATCTGCAGATAAAGAACCGTTTGCCAGCGATAGACCAATTTGATATTGTGACCTCGAAGGCTGATCCCGCGTTTCAATATCAAGTACTCCGGAGAGAACATTACCATATTTTGAAGAGAATCCTCCACTTGAAAAGTAAATTCCTTTTACTGCACTTTGAGTGAGATTAGAAAAAATTCCTCCGTATGCAGATTCAAATGTAAATGGATGATAAACAATCGCTCCATCAATCATTGTAAGCGTTTCAATCGGATCACCCCCCCTTACATAGAGTTCAGCGCTCTCCGAAACCTGAGTTAAACCGGGCAATGTTTTAAGAGATTGGAAAATGTCGGCGGCTCCTCCCGGAGTAGTAAGTACATCCATTCTGCTAATAACCAGTCCTTTCTCCTTTTCTGAACCGTAAGAACTTCCTGTTACAATAGTTTCTTTCAGATTAATGGCTTTCTCTTTAAGCTGTATATCAAAGTGAAATTTCGTTTCTGTAATTTCAAACTCTCTTTCAAATTTTTTATACCCGACAATACTGGCAATTAGAACTACTTTTCCTTTGTGAGAGGTTTTAAAACTGAAATTACCTTCTTCATCACTCATTGTCCCGTCAGTTGTATTCAGTAGAAAGATATTAACATATGGAATTGGTTTATTCTTTTCATCTCTTATTGTTCCATCAATCTTAGTTTTAGTCTGTCCATAATTTAATTGAAATGCAAAGAACAGTGAGAATAACAGCAAATGAAATTTCGTAAATTGTTTCATAACGCACCTTTCTTACAATAATTACTTATTCTCAATTTTCTTAAGCAGACTCGGCAGCAGGGAATATTTTACCCATGTATAATCTGGTTCAAGATTAAGAACTTTCTGATATGAGAATTTTGCAGCATCAAAGTTTTCCAATTTTTCCTGAGTTCTTCCAATCCACGCAAGTGCTTCTAAATAACCCCAATGAGGTTTCATAAGATCAACTTCGTCCTGTTTCTCGAAAAGCTGGATAGCTTTTGAAAAGTTTTTTGCAGCGTCCTCATTGCTTCCTCCAAAAATTCCCGGCGTCTGGAATTTCATAATTCCTCTAATAAGGAAAGAACGTGGATTATCCGGATTATCTTTTTGTGCATCATCAAGTAAAGAATGAATTTTCGAAGTAAGTGAAACTGCCGACATAGGATTGGTAGCAATTTTCATCATGTAGATTCCGGCAAGCAATGTTTTACCTTCAGACTCATAATTCTTTATTGATGATAATTTTTCAGCATTTACAACAGAGGTGTCGTATATTTTATCGAATAGGTCTCCATTGCCCGGGCGGCTGCTCATTTCCAGAAGTTTATACTCACAGAAAGTTTGAAAAAACAAACATGTAAGATTATCACTTGCTTTTTCGAATACTTCACGTGCTTTAAGAAGCATATCTTTATCGTAAACAACTAATGCTTTGTCTGCAAGGTTTATTGCATCCAGTATTTTGCTCTCTTCTATTCCGTTTTGATTTTGAGCAGATAAGAGATTTGTAATTACGAGCAAGAGAATAATTAATAGTTGGATTACGTTTTTCATGTTAACCTCTTTATTATTGTGTAAAGAACTTTGTTTTATAAAGTAAATAAATAAAAAAATTATTTCTTTATTAGTTTTTCAAGATGATCCAGATAAATTTCGAATGATTTCTTTCCAGTTTTAGTAAGGGAAAAAGTTGTACGCGGCTTCCTGTCTATAAATTCCTTTTTAACAGAAACATATCCGGCTTCCTCAAGTTTTCTGATATGAACGCTAAGGTTGCCGTCTGTTGTATTAACTTTATCTCTAATAAAATTAAACTCGGCTTCTTCAATAGAAATTAAAAGAGCCATAATTGCTAGACGGATTCTGGAATGTATAATATCATCAATTTGTTGATAATCGAACTGGCTCACGACTTAACCGCTATTTCTTTTTTGTATTTTCTATAAATAACAATTCCGGGAATTGTTTGAAAGAATAACATTAATAGTGACATAATTAAAAAAGATTCGATAGTCTTGATGAATAATAATGCAGTTCCGCCAATCCACCAACCGTAAGATAAATAACTCATCCATTTAGCTTCACACAATTTTCCGGTAAGAAAGTAAGCTCCGCCCATTATGATGCAAGCAATTGGACTAATTCCCATTGGATTTATTGCACCGCTGTAGGGCCCGATAAATCCAATAATGGTCATTGCAATACCGGAAACACCCCAAACATATCCAATAAGTTTGCCAGCAAAAGTTGATGGATTTTTTGCTTTTTCTTTTTTGCTATTATAGAGTGAGTAAGCCCAGCCTACAGGAATCAATACTAACCAGATATAAAAATATCTGAAGTAGATTTCGTTTATAACTAAAATATAAGTTGACATCATTCCTATTATTACAATAATGCCCCAGAAAATATAATCCTTGCCGTTGTAAACAACGCTTTGACGCGTTTCATCGATTACTTTCCGTATGAACTGCAATTCCTCTAATGCTGTTTTATCGTCCATTTTTCTTCCTTTTTACAAAGTGCTTTATTTTCTAAAGTGAATATATGGTAGATTTTTCATTTTGTCAACTACTTATTTAATAAATATTTGGTGAGAACAAAATCAATTTTTTATCTTGGATTTAGAAAACTATGAAAATTTGAAAAATGTTCTCAATCAAAGAAGAAATTGCACTCCAAAAATCGAAAGAAGGACCAAAGATTAAACCGCCTCGTCCGCTTGATCATCCTGTTAATGCCGAACAGCATACTCCTGTTTACAAAATGCACCGTTATTATGCAAGACGACCTTGGAATGTTTTTGAATATATAATAAAACACTACACTGAAGCTGGCGATATAATTCTTGATCCGTTTTGCGGTGGTGGAGTTACAGTTGTGGAAGGATTGAAACTAAGAAGAAAAGTAATTGGAGTAGACCTCAATCCACTTGCAACTTTTATAACAGAAATGGAAGTAACACCACTTGATATAGAAAATTTCGAAAATGCTTTTATGGAAGTAAAACAAAAAGCCGAAAAAGAAATTTTACCACTCTATAAAACAAAATGTTCAAAATGTGGTAATGAAGAAGTTTATGCTGAATGGTATGAGTGGAGTAATGTATTTGAGTGTTTCTTCTGTCATAAAGAAGTCATACTTAACGAAGCGGAAAAGCCCAGAGCGGGAGTTTATACTTGTACT
>JBBIHP010000131.1:5191-6457 GCA_037446915.1 Ignavibacteria bacterium | reverse complement strand
TGAGGACGCGCCTCATAATTGTGAATGCAGAAGGATCTTCCTTTATAATTTTTGATAGATCCATATTAGAATCGGGAAGGTTGTCTTCAAGATCATTTTCATAAAAGAATTTACCGCCATTGAAACAATCGACCAGTATAATGTCATCATCGCTCTTGAACTTGGCAAGAAAGTGCCCGGGTAGATTGCATCCTTTAATTTCAAAACCGAGACGTCCTCCAACCAGAATATAAATTAAGCAGAGAGTAATCGGCAGACCTTTCTTCTGTTTTATTGCATAGAGGGGATTACTATGAAATGGATTGTAATAATTTTCTTTAGCCCCTTTAATTTCTTTTTCCTGGAAAAGGAAATTAGCAAGGTCAAGCTCGTCGCCGTATCTACGTTTCAATAAAAATTCTTCGGAGAGTTCATCAATCCAATTCGGAAATTCATATAGGTCAAGAAATCCGTAGTGGAAACAGCTTATAAGTGTAAGAGCTTTTTCAAGTTTTTCATTCTCTTCTACAATGTTAAACCACGATTTCCATTTCTTCTTTAATATTTTTCTTCTGTTTGCATATAAAACCGGTTGAATCAGATTCAACTTCTGCTCGGTAAGAATATCAGAAAATGAAGAGATTTCTTCTTCTAATGAAGTTCCGTAATTACTCAACTCTTTAATAATCTCGTTTCTCACTTCAATTGTATCGTCATCTACAAGTTGAATAAGATAATGCAATTTGTTTTTACCGCTCATTTATTTCTTCTGAATTCTTTTGCAATAATATATATATTTAACAACAAAGTTTGTGTTAATTTTTAATAATTGTAGAGAGCAAAAATTCATTTTTCCGGAGTTTTTATGAAACGAATTATTTTTTTCTTTATCATTTTAACATTCGCATTACCTTTATCAGCCCAGAATAAGATTGAATCAGGTCGGGAAAAATTCGATCCGGCAAAAGATCCGTTCAAAGATCTTGAAACTGCCGTTATAAAAGCGAAGAGTGAAAATAAAAGAATTCTTCTTGATGTTGGCGGTGAATGGTGTATATGGTGTCATCGACTGGATGCTTTTATAGAAAGCAGTGGAGAGATTAAAGAATTTATGAATGAGAACTATATTACATTAAAAGTGAATTTCAGTCCGGAGAATAAGAACGAAAAATTTCTTGGACAGTACCCGGCAATAAAAGGTTATCCTCACATGTTCGTTCTGGATTCAGATGGTAAGTTCTTGTATTCACAGGATACCGGTTTGCTAGAAAAAGAAAAATCCTACGA
>JBBIHP010000131.1:2676-5091 GCA_037446915.1 Ignavibacteria bacterium | reverse complement strand
AAAAACTTTGTCATAATAATCCTCTTTTTTGATTTTTTAGACGCCGAATAATTATTAAGGTTTTATTTCCGGGCTCTGGCGGGGTTAATTTTTATAACCGGTAATTGAATAGAAATTTAGTTTTACGATGAATTCAAATTCTTTCTGTACTGATTCAGCTTTTTCAATATCGGATTTAATTTTTGAAATACCATTCTTATACTCGCTATCGGATAGAAGAGCAAGTTGAGATGCACCTCTCTTATCAAGGAAGTGGTCCTTAAGTACATCCCTTCCTCTAATTACATTATCAACAGTATGAACAAGTTTTTTCTCAATTCTGTAACATCCGCTTAATTTCATCCATTCAAAAATATCATCAAAGGATGGAAAACGATCCAGATCAATCTGGTATGTCCCGTCAAAGTATTTGTAAAGCGACCACTCTACATTGGTATCCCGCGGATCCAATCCTATTATTGATATTATTCCGTCATTTCTAAGAAGGGAAGAGGAATCAATTATAAATTTTTTCTTATCGCTAAAATGATGAATTGCATTAACGCAGATTATCAGATCGAAACTATTTTGTTTAAGTGGTAGTAAGTTTGCATCTGTATTAAAGAGGTGAATATTCTTATGCGGGTTTGTATTAGCTTGCTTTAACATCCCGATAGAATAATCACCTCCAAATAACTGAGCCTCATAATCAGAAAGTTCTCTTAACCAGTGTGCTGTTCCACAACCGATTTCCAGAATATTTTTTGGAGAATAAGTACCAACTAAGTTTTTCAGAAAAGTAAGAACACCCTCAAGAGGGCTAACACTGTACCTGATATTATAAACCGGGGAGATTTCATTGTAATTTACTTTCTCTATCATTAATATCATCCAGTAAATATCTGGAAACTATTTAATGATTTGTTAAAAGTAATAGTCATCCCAGAAATCGTAATAAGTAATATCTTTGCCGCCGCTATCTGAACAATATTTTTTTGCCGCAGATTTCGCTTCTTCCATGTCGTCATAGCCAAGGGCAACACCAATGGATCTATAGCCATTATCATCATATCCAACGGCAATTACGCCCCAGCCGGTTTTATTTGTGCTGGCAACTTTTATAATATTTGTTCCGCCATACTCCTTGCATGCATTGTATGCTTTGTTTTCTGCTTCTTCAACAGAATTTTGTCCGTAAGCATATCCAAATGCACCAGTTGATTTGCAAAAATAGACTGCACTCTGTGCGCTAATTATTGATACAAAAAAGAAAATCAATACAACGGTAAAACGTGCATTAATTCTCATTTATTACTCCTTTCTCAAATGGATGTTTAATCTTATTAATAATATACTGATTAGGGTTTACTTTTCAAATGAATAGTTTAGGATGATGCCGGGAAGAAATCAAAAAAAATAAATCAATTAAGGATATTTATCGAAGTAAATTTCTCCCCAATTGTGACCATCCTTATATTCACGGTAAACAATATAAGCATCATCCTTTTCGAGCCGAGTAAGAATATAATCGTAATAAGCATTTGGAAAATAGAGCCGGAGCGTTTTACTTCTCTTATCATATTTGGGAGGTGTGTATTGATCTTTGAAATAAATGTAAGCTGTATAGACTTTATCTCTATCCGATAACCTTATTATTTTTTCATTCGAAAAAGGTTTTTCGCTTAAGCCGAATATCGGATAGTATCTATCGACCTGAAAATTTACTTCATTAGATAAATTGGTTCCGGTGTAAGGATCGTTTAGTTGAAATTCCTGTGCATAAAGAGGAAGCGTGAATAATATTAAGAAGATTATTTTTTTCATAAACAGTTTACTTGTTCAATGCTAAGATACAATAAAAAAAATTATTTTAACTCTTCCCAGTCAGTAAGTTTTCCATCGCGGAAGAAAAAAGTAATTTTGCCAAAATACCATTGAGTAAACGTTCCCCATTTTTCAACATTCTTATCAATCTTATCAGGCTTACCCCAGCTTGCAGATAACATTTTTTCTGTCATCCCTTTCCAGATCTGCTTGTTGTAAACTCGTAAACCAATCTCTTTTCCGAATTTATCCACATACAATTTTTCTATTTCCTGTGTTATCAACATAATCTGATTATTGAGGTCGGCAGAAATTCTTTTTAATTCATTTATCTCATTAAGAAGATTCTTTTTAGAATTCTCATTCTGCTCTTTTATGTGTTTTAGGGAATCAAATTCGGATTTATAATTCTTTTCGTTGTACTGATTTTTATCCTGTGCAAAATTGTATGCAGCATAAGAATAAAAAGTAGCAATTAATAGAAATAGTTTAAGAGTGTTTTTCATCGCAAATTAAAACCCCCGACAAGTGTCGGGGGGCAAGTAGTGTGGAATAAATCCTAATATATTAATGAAATTGCCATAACGGCATATGGAATATAAAATTCTTAGT
>JBBIHP010000131.1:0-2576 GCA_037446915.1 Ignavibacteria bacterium | reverse complement strand
GTCGTATGTATTTAATTCATTAATTGCAGTTTGAGCAGCAGCTTTATCCTTCATTTCTACAAATCCAAATCCTTTCGATTCGCTGCTGAACATGTCGCGAATAATTTTAACTGTTCGAACCTCGCCATATTTTTTGAAGAGATTTTCAAGTTCTAATTCATCAGCGTCTTTAGCTAAGTTTCCAACAAAGATGTTCATTTTTGCTCCTTTATTATTGTAAATGATTAATGGCCATTAAAACAAACTGGCATTCAGATGATTTATTTGAAAATGGCTCTGTCTCTAATGATAAAATGATGGAAAATGAGTGCTCTATTTATCCTTGTAGTAGTAGCCATCGTAAACTACTAAAGGAATATAAGAATCAATTAACAAAATAAAAATTAAATTAAAGGATTATTAATGAAAATAAACAGATCACTCTTTTCTAAATACTCTCCTTAAAAGGCATGCTACCTCTATGTTAAACAGAGGTTGATACTTCAAATTACATAAAAGTAGTAGTACAGCATTTTTTTATTTATATCATTATTTTAAATCAAAGTAATTTCTTTACTGTTGTTTTGTTCTCGCTATTTATATGGTTAAAATAATTCTAACGTCAATGCCAATCAAAGATTAATTAATACATAGGGGAATTTAGATGAAAGCTAACAAAATACTCCTCGTTTTTATAATTAGTATGAATTTTATATTTGCTCAAAAGCCGGGTTCAAAAATAATTCTCAATGTTGATGAATGTAAGGACACAATAAGCAGACATATTTATGGACAGTTTTCTGAGCATTTAGGACATTGTATTTATGGCGGAATATGGGTAGGTGAAGATTCAACTATACCTAACACACGCGGCATAAGAAACGATGTAGTTGCTGCACTGAAAAAAATTAATATCCCGAACTTACGATGGCCCGGTGGATGCTTTGCAGATGAGTATCATTGGATGGATGGAATCGGTCCGCGCGATAAAAGACCGAAAATGATCAACACTCATTGGGGAGGAGTAGTTGAAGACAACAGTTTCGGTACACACGAGTTTATGGATTTATGCGAACAGCTTGGCACAGAACCTTACATCTGTGGTAATTTAGGGAGCGGTTCTGTAGATGAAATGTCTAAATGGGTTGAGTATCTTACATTCGATGGCGAGAGTCCGATGAGCAAATTAAGAAAAGAGAACGGACGCGAAAAACCATGGAAAGTAAAATTCTGGGGAGTTGGTAATGAAAATTGGGGATGTGGCGGAAATATGACCGCGGAATTTTATGCCGATAATTATAAAAGATATGCAACGTATTGCCGCAATTATGGCGGCAATCGGTTATTCAGAATTGCCGGTGGTCCATATGGAGATGACACCCACTGGATGGAAACACTGATGAAAAATGTTAACAGTTCGTTAATGCAAGGAGTTTCGATGCATTACTATACTGTAAGGGATTGGGGAAATAAAGGATCTGCAACAGAATTTGATGAATCTGAATACTTTACAACACTTCTAAAATGTTTTGAGATCGACAATCACATCAAAAAACAAATTGCAATTATGGATAAATATGATCCGAAGAACAGAATTGGTTTAATGGTTGATGAATGGGGAAACTGGTTTGATGTTGAACCGGGGACTAACCCGGGATTCCTTTTTCAGCAGAATACTTTACGCGATGCGATAACCTGCGCAGTCAATCTTAATATTTTCAATAATAACAGCGGTAGAGTTAAGATGGCAAATATTGCACAGATGATAAATGTACTTCAGTCACTAATCTTAACTGATGGACCTAAAATGGTTCTTACGCCAACTTATTATGTTTATGAGATGTTCAAAGTTCATCATGATGCAGCATTAATTCCAATCAACTATGAATCACCGATGTATCAATTAGATGATAGAAGCGTTCCATCAGTTAATGTCTCGGCCTCTAAAGACAGAAATGGAAAAATTCATATTACACTTGTTAATGTTGATCCTAATAAAGAGATCGAAGTTGAGTGTAATATTAAAGGTGTGAATAAAATTAAAAAAGGATCAGGACGATTATTGACAGGATCAAAAATAAATTCATATAACTCGTTCGAAAATCCCAATTCGGTAGTAAGCTCTGATTTCAGCAACTATAATGTAAATGGTAATTTGGTTGGTATAAAAGTCCCATCAAAATCAGTAGTTATGATTGAACTGAATTAATTTTTATGATCCAAAAGTGGACGAACATTAAAGTTGATTTTGTAAAAGTAATTGTTTTGTCGGGATAATCGACGATAGCTAAATAAGTGTTCTTGTTTGTCTAATCTTGATTTAATTCTGTCAATCAGTACATGTTAGATAGAGCTTTATAATCAATTACAAATAAAAAAGGGTGGCTACTAAGTTAACCACCCTTTTTAATTACAGCTTTTTAATTGCGGGGCCGACGAGACTTCCCGATGCCGAATTTCATTCGGAATCGGGACGACCTCCTGCGTGACGAATTAAATCTTCAATGTATTTTATGCTTTTTTTACTTTTTATGTCATTTTCTCTTTTGATTGCTTCAGATTTGTTAATGAATTCCTCTTGATACACCATTTTCCAA
>JBBIHP010000130.1:5300-7030 GCA_037446915.1 Ignavibacteria bacterium | reverse complement strand
TTGGGAAGAAGAGAGTAGAATTATTTGTTATTAAACAAATTCATTGTTCTGTCTTACATTTTCAGAGCTGTTTTTTATACCTACTATATTAGGATGTTCCGATAATTTAGCAACCGATTCTGCTTCGATATCTACACCTGTGAATTTCGGGACATTGTAAATTATAACAGGGATTTTAATGGCATCAGCAACCGCAGTGAAATATTTAATGAATGCATTATGCTTCATTTCGGATTTGTAAAATGAAGGTGTCAGTATTAATGCAAAGTCCGCCCCTCTTTCGGCAGATTCGTTTGAAAGTGAAATTGTTTCTTTTATTGAATCGCTTCCGGTTCCGGCAATAATCAATTTATCAGGCGATGCCGATTTTTTTGTCATCTCAACAAGTTTTAATTTTTCATCCCGTGTTAAGAAAACAGATTCACCGTTGGATCCCATTACTACGTATCCGGTTAATCCGGTTTCATTCCACCTTTTTATGTTGAATTCAAGCTTGTCAATTGAAAGTTCACCATTTACAAAAGGAGTTGTAATTGGAGGCATAATTCCTTTTAACTGTTTCATAAATTTCTCGTGTGTTGTTAGTATTCCGAAACAAGTCCGGATTGTTTTTAAGGTGAATCTAATTAGAGAATATATTTTTAATTACAAACCAGATATTTGCCGGACGTTCAGCAAGTCGGCGCATATACCATGGGTACCATGATTCGCCGTAAGCAATTAAAACACGGAATTGATAACCATCTTTTGCAAGCTGTTTTTGTAAAGTGGTCTTTATTCCATATAACATCTGAAACTCGTAGGCAGACTTTTTAATTCCAATGCGATCAGCTTCCTGTGTTATTCGCTTAATAAGTTTTTCATCGTGTGTTGCAAAAACGGGTCTTATTTTTTTCTGTTTCGATTCGAGTAAAAGTTTTTTAGAACATACAAAAAAGTTCTCGTCCACCATTGGTTTGTCCTTAAAGACCAGACTGAGCGGTTCTTTATAAGCACCTTTCACCATTCTAATTGATGGATTAATACTTAATAATTCTTCAATATCATTATCCGTTCTAAATAAATAGGCTTGAAGGCACAGACCAACATTTTCAAAATCTTTTTTGCACTTTTTATAAAAGTCGATGGTTCGTTGAGTGTAAATGCTGCTTTCCATATCGATAAAAACAGAGTTGCCGAGTTTCTCTTTGGCTTTCTTAACTATGGCAATAAAGTTATTATAGGTTTCTTCTTCTGAGTGATCAAATCCGAGCTGAGTAAGTTTTACAGAAATTTCAATATCCAGTTTTCTTTCAACAATTTTATCAATCAATTGAATATAATGATCGCGGACTGCATCTGCTTCCAAAATTTGTGTAATATTTTCACCCAGTTTTGTAAAAACTGAGGGAATACCAAATTGTAAAAACTGTGCTGCAGCATCTAGGGCGGAATCTTCGGTTTCACCCGGCATAAGTTTTCTTACAGCTTTCTGCACGAATCCCATTTTCGGAATCCGTTCTTTCATGAATTTATTTTCAGACATCCACAATAGGATGCTTCTTGATATGCTCATTGATCTCCAATCTCAAGTCATGCTTCGGCTATCCCTCGCTTTGCTCGGGACGCTCAGCATGACGTTTGCAAAAATTAAACTTGTTCATCACGCTTCTGTAATCTCATACTCTTCAAAGTATGAACAGCATGACGTTGCAAAATTAAATTTTATCTGAAGCTACTTCTTCAACTTC
>JBBIHP010000130.1:0-5200 GCA_037446915.1 Ignavibacteria bacterium | reverse complement strand
CCGAATTGGGTGCTTCGTTTAGTTTTTTCATCGTAACCGAAATTATTCTCGCCATAATTTTCCATATCGTGAACGTCGAGTCCCATAAGATGTCCAAGTCCGTGGGGGAAGAAGAGTGCATGCGCACCGGCTTCAACTGCTTTCTTAGTATTTCCTTTCATAACTCCGAGAGCTTTTAATCCATCCGTAATAACTTCGGCAGCTTTAAGATGAATAGTTTTATAATTAACCCCGGATTTAATTTCTTTAATAGCAGTTGTGTTTGCAGCAAGAACAATTTCGTAGATAAATTTTTGAATAGGAGTAAATTTACCGTTAACAGGAAAAGTTCTTGTTATATCGCTTGTATAATGAGACACAGCTTCTGCACCGGAATCATTTACTACAAGGTCGCCGTCTTTCAACTTATTACCGTAATAATGATTGTGAAGTGTTTGAACATTACGTGAAAGTATTGGCGGGAAAGCTAATCCGCTTCCTAACGAAAAAGCTAATCCTTCAATAAAACCGGCTACTTCCCGTTCATACATGCCCGGTTTTGCAAAACGCATAGCAGCTGTATGCATTTCGTAAGCGATATCAATTGCTTTTTCAATCTCGGAAATTTCCTCTTTGGATTTTACCAATCTTTGTTCTGCAATCGCTTTAATAAGAACCATTGATGCATAATCATTTACTTTGTATGGAGAAATACCAAGCAGTTTATTTATTGTAAGAATATTATCGTAACGGTATTGAGGTATGAAATGAATCTTTCTCCCTTGCTTAACGGCATTATTGCATATTTCCGATAGATCGCTCAGAGGCTTTGTAATTTTAACGCCGCACTTTGCTGCTTGCTGTTTAATAGTTGGCTGAGGACCCATCCAGACAATCATTTCAATAGTAAAGTCATTACCGAAAACAATCTCTTTGTTTTCATCGACATCTATTACGGCGGCAGTCTCAGCACGGTCTAATCCGAAGTAATAAAGAAACGTACTATCCTGGCGGAAATGATAAGTGTTGTCGGTATAATTCATTGGCGCTTCGTTGTTGCCAAGGAAAAGAATTAATCCGTTTTTAATTTTTTTCTTGAGTTCGGCACGGCGCTGAATATAGATTTTTGATTTGAACATTTCTACCTCATGTTGTTAAAACTTTTTTTCTATTATCGATAATAGAACGCAGATTACACCGATGCAGCGGATCAAGATGGATTTTAAAGCATCGAGTGTTCGGTCCTTCTAATAATTTCATTTTGCAAAGCCTCGCTTAAATCAACAAAGTAATCGCTGTATCCGGCAACGCGGACAATTAAATCGCGGTGTTTTTCAGGATGCTTTTGTGCTTCGCGTAAAACATTTGCAGTAACTACGTTAAATTGAATATGGTGACCGTCAAGTTTGAAATATGTTCTTATCAATTTTACAGCTTTCTCAATTTCCTCTTCGGTTTCGAGTAGCTGCGGAGTAAATTTCTGATTAAGTAATGTTCCTCCGGTTCTAAGATGATCTATTTTGGAAGCGGATTTAATTACTGATGTCGGGCCATGTATATCCGCTCCCTGAACCGGCGATATTCCTTCACTTAATGGTTCATATGCTTGACGCCCATCGGGAGTTGCACCCGTTACACTTCCGAAATAAACATGCGAAGTAGTAGGCAACAAATTGATTCTGAAATATCCACCTTTAGTATTCGGTCTTCCATCAACGGCATTGAAATAAATTTCGAAAACCTGTTTAGTTATTTCATCTGCATAATCATCATCATTGCCATACTTCGGTGTTTCGAATAAAAATTTATTCTGTAGTTCTTTATCATCGCCGAAATTATTTTTTAATGTGCCGAGCAGCTTATCCATAGTAATTATCTTTCTATCGAACACATTATATTTAATTGAAGTAAGAGAATCCGTAATTGATCCGAGTCCCACACCTTGAATATAGGAAGTATTATAGCGTGCACCTCCGGCATTATAGTCAATCCCATTTTTAATGCAATCATCAATAAGAATCGACATGAAAGGAGCTGGCATATAATCAGCATAAATTCTCTCGATAATTACATTCCCTTTTATTTTTATTTTGATAAAATGATTAAGCTGTTTTTCATAGGCAGACATTAATTCATTGAATGTTGAAAAAGAGTTTGGCTCGCCGGTTTTAATACCGATTTGATTTTGAGTTCTGGGATCGAAACCATTATTGAGTGTAATCTCAAGTACTTTCACCAGATTAAAATAGCCGGTTAGAATATAAGCTTCTTTACCGAAAGCACCGGTTTCAACACATCCGCTTGCACCGCCGCATCTTGCATCGTATAATGATTTTCCATGCCTCAGCATTTCCTGAATAATTGCATCGGTATTAAAAATGCTCGGCTGACCGAATCCGGTTTTAATAATTTTCATTGTACGTTTTAATAAACGGTCAGGATTCTTTTTACTTACCTGTACCATCGAACTCGGCTGAAGTAATCTCATCTCTTCAATTACATCAAGAATAAGATAAGTAAGTTCGTTGGTTGCATCTTCACCATCGGGTGTAACACCGCCTACATTGATTAAACAGAAATCCGTATAAGTACCACTCTCTGCAGCAGTCACTCCAATTTTGGGTGGAGCGGGCTGATTGTTAAACTTTACCCAGAATGATTGTAATAATTCTTTTGCACCTTCTTCTTTTAGTAATCCACTTTCAATATCACGTTTATAAAACGGATAGAGATGCTGGTCTAATCTGCCGGGATTAAATGAATCCCATGTATTTAACTCTGTAATAACACCAAGATGAACAAACCAGTAATATTGCAATGCTTCCCAGAAAGTACGCGGTGCATTAGCAGGAACACGTTTACAGATTCCAGCCAGAGTTTCAAGTTCATCTTTGCGCTGTTTATCTTTTTCCAATTGAGCAAGTTCAGAAAGCTTATTACTGTAGCGGTTAGCAAACGATATTAATGCATCGGCACAAATTTCCATGGCGCGGAGTTCTTCCCGCTTTTCGAATGCTTTAGGATCGTTATAGAAATCCAGATTAACGATTGAATGCTTAATATCATTAATGAAATCGAGCATCCCCTTTTTATAAATCTTATCATCCAGAACAGTATGCCCCGGAGCGCGCTGTTCCATAAACTCAGTAAAAATTCCGGCAGCGTAACAATCCTTCCATTCTTCATCAACTTCATTAAAAATCTTATCGCGTATCGATCTTCCTTCCCAGAATGGAATAATTTCATTTTCATAAACCGATTTAGTTTCCTCTTTTACTTTGAACCAGACTTTCGGGCGTGAATCCAAAATCTCAAGATCCTTTATACTATGTACGCAAAGTTCGGGATATGTCGGAGTTGATTTCGGTTCGGGTCCGCGTTCGCCGATAATAAGCTCGCCATCATTAATGCATAGTTCTTTATTTTCCAGTAGATGCCTGAATGCGAGTGCACGTGCAACGGGTAGAGACACACGGTCGGCTTTCCCGGATTTATAAAATTTTGTTAGTAATTCTGCCCGTTCATGAGATAACCGCGGTACAGCATTAAGAGTTTGTTCACGTAATTTTTTTATCCGTTCATTCATAATTATCCTCCGACCTTCACTTTAATTCCGGTTGAAGCGAAAAAATCTTTTAACTGATTCATTTTGTCTTTAGAAGGCGGTTCAAGTTCCGGAAGTTTATTTTCTTTTTTCATTTTACCGTATTTAGAATTTGCACTTTTATGATACGGAAGTAAGTTTATTTCTCGAATGTTTTTTAATGACCTGATAAATTTAATCATTTCATCAAGATTTTTCTCTGTATCATTTATCGAAGGGATGATTGGAATTCTTAAAATAACTTTATCACCGGTATTGGTAATACGCTTTAAATTCTCGTGGATGATTTTATTCGAGACACCGGTATATTTGATATGAAGATTATCGTCCATCAGTTTTAAGTCGTATAGAAAAAGATCTGTTTGATTATAGGTCAATTTAAAATTTTTATAATCGGTATAACCGGTTGTATCAATTGCAGTGGTGATATTATTAGTTTTGCAAAGAGTTAAAAGTTCGTTAAGAAAATTAATTTGAAGCATTGGTTCGCCGCCGGAAAATGTAGCGCCCCCATTCGATTCCTCGTAGAATGGAATATCCTTTTTGATTTCTGTAAGCACCTGATCACTTGTAACTTCCGAGCCGATACGGTGTTTATTTTCATAATCATGCGATAAATGCCAGCGGAAAGTACAATCTTCAAACTCTTCCGGAAGTTTACGCTGGCTTTCGGGATTATGACACCACCAGCACTTTAACGGACAACCCTTGAAAAATACAGTCGTGCGGATTCCCGGTCCATCGTTAATTGAATATTTTTTTATATCGAATATGAAACCTTTCATGCACATCGTATAATTTTTTCAAATAATTCCTGCTCAAAATATAGAATTTGTGCGGTAAATTAAATTCAGCAAAGAGCTTTTTATATTCTTTTTTGAAAGGGGAAAGGATTATTTTGATTGAGTAAAAATTTAGAAGTATGACAAACAACAAGAAATCGATATTATTTGCGCTCGGAGCAATTTTATTCTGGTCAACAGTTGCTACGGCTTTTAAGCTAACATTACAAGGGATGTCGAACTCTCAGCTTCTATTTTATTCTTCACTTACAAGTGTAATAGTTTTATTTTTTATTGCTTATTCAAATTCTCCAAAGGAGTTGAAACAATTTTTCAGCAAGCATCATCTGAAAAATAATATTGCGTTGGGCTTGATAAATCCATTTATCTATTATTTAATTTTATTCGAAGCATATTCCGTTTTACCTGCACAGGAAGCGCAGCCGATAAATTTAACATGGCCTCTAATAATTTCAATCTTCTCGGCTCTTTTTCTGAAACAGAAATTATCACTAAGAACTGTTATTGGATTAGTAATTTCATTTACCGGGGTGGTTGTAATAGCTACGCGTGGTAACCTTTTTTCACTTCACTTTCATAATCTGTATGGTGTAATACTTGCTCTTAGCAGTTCATTTATCTGGGCATCTTTCTGGATTTTGAATCTGCTTGATAGTAGGGAAGAATCGGTCAAACTATTCGGTTCGTTCTTTTTCGGAACAGTATTTACAGGTTTATACATTTTCTTTTTCGGTTCATTCGGACCGGTTGAATTTAATTACATATTAGGTGCCGTTTATATCGGACTGTTTGAAATGGGAATTACATTTTTCCT
>JBBIHP010000129.1:0-7175 GCA_037446915.1 Ignavibacteria bacterium | reverse complement strand
ATGATATCATTACGATAGCAAATTAAATGGGGTAGGAAAAATGGAAACAATTGCAGAAAAAACAGGAAAAAAACTTAATGGATTTTTCATGTTATTTGTTGTTATTGCCGGATTTATCTTTGAAGCATATCTTCTGGTTCAGGGCATTAAAACAGAAGAGGCGTGGATCTTATGGATCTTCATACCGCTCCTGGTAATTCTGTTTATTTTATTCGGTGGATTTACAATAATCCAGCCAAACGATTCGAGGGTTCTTATACTTTTCGGAAAGTACATCGGTACGATCAGGGAATCGGGATTCTTCTGGGTCAATCCGTTTACAGAAAAGAAAAAAGTTTCTCTCCGTATTCACAACTTCAACAGCGAAAAAATTAAAGTGAACGATCTTCATGGAAATCCAATTGAGATTGCTGCAGTAATTGTATGGCGCGTTGTTGATTCCGCACGCGCAATTTTTGATGTCCAGAATTACGAACAATTCGTGGCAATACAAAGTGAAACGGCGGTGCGCGGACTTGCCTCCGATTATGCATACGATTCATCCGAGGACGAGAAACATTCGCTGCGTGGAAACACTCAGGAGATTTCGGAAGAGTTGAAGAAACAAGTTCAATCCCGACTTCAAATTGCCGGAGTTGAAATAATCGAATCTAGAATTAGTCACCTTGCTTACGCACCGGAAATTGCCCAGGCAATGTTAAGACGCCAGCAAGCACAAGCAGTGGTTGCGGCAAGAACAAAAATAGTTGAGGGCGCAGTTGGAATGGTTGAAATGGCTCTCAAAGCTTTAAGCGAACAACACATTGTTGATCTTGACGAAGAAAAGAAAGCTACTATGGTTAACAATTTAATGGTGGCGCTTGTATCTGAAGTTCAGGCACAGCCGGTAATTAACACCGGAACTCTCTATCAATAAGATAAATTAAAATGGAAACAGGAAAAAAATTATCGGATTACATGGACCGAACTCTCTTACTAACTCAACCTAAATTCCTTAAGAGAGATTACGACTTAAAATGCGAAGAAGAAATTATTGCTTCTATTAATTACCCTAAATGGTATGGATCGGATTTTGAAATTACATGGGGCGATAATAAATGGTTCGTTTACCGTCCAAGCTTCTGGAAAAATATAATAGAAATTAAGGAGGCTGGCAAGCAGCTTCCTTTTGCTTCTTATAAAAAAAAGGGATTTAAATCGGGCGGAATTGTTTCACTGCCGATGGGCGAAGTACTAAAAATATTTTTTAAATGTTTCAAGGGCTCTTACGGAGTCCAGAATTCAGCGGAAGAATGTCTGGTAATGATTAAAGACAAACTTTCCTGGAATGATAGAACCGAGTTTTATATTCAGAAGAGGTCGGAGCTTCTGGATAAATATCCATGGGTGATTTTGTTGGCGTGGTATATTTCATCGCAACAACGTTCCGGCGGAGCTGTAGCTTAAGGATTTAAAATGGCTGATAAGAAAAAATTTCTGCTTAGAATAGATGAAGCTATTTATACCGCTTTAGAAAAGTGGGCGGCTGATGATTTTAGAAGTATCAATTCGCAGATTGAGTATCTGCTTAAGGATGCATTAAAAAAGTCGGGCAGAGTTAACAATAGTTCGGTTAGTTCAGCAACAAACAAGCCCGAATTGGATAAAGAATCAAATAGGGAGAATTAATGGTGAAAAGAATTTTTATGGTTATCGTATTATTTATTTTATCAACAACAGTATTAACTGCTCAGCAGACAGAACTCTGGGAAGGAAAGTTGAAGATTGGTGGCATGACGCTTCGTCTTGTATTAAAGACCACGACAGATGAAAAAGGTATTATTACAGCAAAGCTCGATAGTCCGGATCAAAGCGTAGAAAATATTCCGGTGAGTTTTATAACTGTAACGGAAGATAGTGTAAAATTCGAAGTCTCATCAATAATGGCGAAATACGCCGGTAAAATTGAGAAAGACAGTATGGTTATTGTTGGAATATTTAAACAAGCAACATTAACATTACCGCTCAATCTAAAAAAAGTTGAAAAGCTTACGGAGATTAAAAGACCTCAGACACCCGGGCCTCCGTTTCCATACAACGATGAAGAGGTTGTGTTCGAAAATAAAACAGTCAACATCAAGTTAGTGGGTTCTTTCACTTATCCCAAAGAAAATAAAAAATTTCCCGCTGTTGTTATGGTAACCGGATCGGGCGCTCAGGATAGAGACGAAACAATCTTTAAGCACAAACCGTTTTTAGTAATTGCAGATTATCTATCGCGCAACGGAATTGCAGTATTGCGTTTCGATGACCGGGGCGTTAGCAAATCAACCGGAAATTTTGCTGCAGCAACCTCTGCTGATTTTGTAACCGATGCATTGGCTGCCGTGGAATATCTTAAAACACGTAACGAAGTCGATCCAAAAAAAATCGGGATTATCGGTCATAGTGAAGGCGGAATGATTGCGCCAATGGCAGCTTCAAATTCCGATGACGTTGCATTTATTGTATTGCTTGCCGGACCTGGAATGAAGGGGAGCGACTTGCTTGCATTGCAAACAGAGCTCATATTAAAAGCCAATGGAACGCCGCCTGATAAAGTTGAAGAAAGCGTTAAAACAAATAAAGCGGCTTATCAAATTGTCGTTGAACAACCGGATAGTGCGCTTGCATTTAAAGAGCTTGAAAAATTATTTGAAGATCAGATTGCAAATTTAACCGATGAAGAAAAAAATAAACCGGAATATAGCCGCGGTAACTTTGAGCAATCGGTTAGAACGCTATTAAGCCCATGGTTCAGATTTTTTCTTAAGTTTGATCCGGCAGAGTATTTAGAAAATGTACGCGTTCCGGTATTGGCTCTTAACGGTGAAAAGGATTTACAGGTGCCTCCAAAAGAAAATTTAAGCGGGATAGAAGAAGCGTTAAAAATTGCAGGTAATAAAAATTTCAAAACAGTAGAACTGCCAGGATTAAATCATCTATTCCAGAATAGTAAGACTGGTTCGCCAAATGAATATGGCGAAATTGAAGAAACATTTTCGCCGAATGCTCTCAAAATAATTGGCGATTGGATTAGAGAAACTACAAAATAATCAGAACAGCAAATTTATCACAACGCGGCGGAAATCGATTCCGCCGTTTTGTTAAGTTAAATAAAAATTCCTTCTTTATAACCGATTTTTATCAAATTGATTTTCTTCAAATCCGCATTACCAAGATTATGTCTTGTATCAGCAAGCTCAATATGTTTTGCGGGCGGGTTTAATGGTTTATCTTCGCCAAAATATTCTTTTCTCTTTGCTTCAATAATTTTTAGTCCTACAGCATCGCACGCAACAGGATCCACTCCAACAATTAAACCGTAATATTTCCATACGTATTCTGGACTAAAGCCATGCGGACCAATGTTATGAAATTGCGGTGTAAGCATAACCAGAATATTTAAACGTGTCTTGTCTGCAACAATCGGAAGTCTCCAAAGAGCAGCAAGGTCGGCACAAGAATCGCCATGCCAATCGGCCGGCTTATCAACAAACATAATATAGTTCTTAATCAAACTTCCCACGCCCGACCAGTAATGAGTTCTCATTGGTCGCGAATTAATAAGCGCGGTTGCTTTTTGAAATACCGGATCCCGCAAAACACCCCGATCTTTAATACCAATTTTTTCTTCTGCAACACCGCATTCCATTACTCGTTTCTTAATAGCATTTTCTAATTCGATCGGTGTTCGTAAATAATTCCACACATTAGTTTTGATTCCAACTATATCTTCCGGTTTAATTATCTTTTTCCATGCCTGGCTTGTTTCCTTAGTATTAAAAAGAACTCTTGCCGATTCATCCAGCATTTCCTGAATAACTTCAGGATTTAATTTACCGTCTTCGTTTATTACGCTCTTATTTCTGATCAATACAACACGGGATTTTTCTTCTGGTGCTGCAAATAGTGCTCGCGGATTATTTAAAATAAATGTTCCGGCAGCAGCAGCTAATGAACCGGTTTTAATAAATTCTCGCCTTGTTAAATTTTTTGTTGACATACGACCCCGCTTCTCTATTTATTTATAATTGATTCCGCACTGCTTAAAATATTATCGGCAAAATCCTTTGAGGAAGAATCGAATATTCCGGCAATAAAATTTTTAACTCTCTTAATTCCGAACCATGTGTTGTTTTTTGATTGCTGGATTTGATCCGGAACTACTTTTTCTTCATAACTTTCAAAAAATTTATTTAGTGCTGATGCAGAAGAAGTTTCATCGGGATACATGATTAGAAGAAATATTGCATTTCCGTTTTTCTCTTTGTACTGCGCCAGAATCCCGTTAGTGTTCTGATCGATGTTAAATATATTATCGTTAGAAATAAATGTGTGCGAGTTGATCCAATTATAGTGACGGAAATACCGAACGCTCTCTTCAACAAGATTCCTATTGGGAATGTAATTTATTATTTCAGGCAACGGTCCTGTTTCATTTATTGATTTATCTATAATCCCGGCAAGTTTTGAAATTGCTTCTCTTGATTCGGAGGTTTCCGGGTGACAAAGAATCGAAACGTAGTAATTACTTTTCCAGAATATTATTGCGCCTTCCGTTTGCTGGGACTGCTGGCCGAACTCATGTTCAAGCTTACCAACAGAATGTGTGAAGACGCCAAATGCATCGTAAGAGGAATTCATGTAGAAAATATCAACTATTATATCGGGCTGATTATTGCGGGAATAAATACGGTTAAACACTTTTGAGAAGCCAAAACTCAAAAACATTTCGGCAGAACCGTCTATATAATCGTAAAGCGTTTCATTATCAAAATGGCGGTCGGCTTCAATAACGGACCATCCGTTAATATCGCCCGGAAGATTTTTTGAAGGATCCGTTTTTATTTGTGCGGATATGTTTGCCACAATAAATAATAAGCTTATAATTATTGTAGTGTAAAGATATAACAGTGTTTTCAAATAAGCTCCGTAAATAATTTATCAACGGTTCATCATCATCTGCATGTCCCGGACAGCAGCTTCTGCTTTTAATTTTCCGGCATTCTTAAAGACTAATATTGCCTCACCCTTATCGCCAACTTTCAAATCGGATTTCAGTTTAATAAGCATAACGTGGAGATCGCGTGGTTTAAATTTTATTGTACTCTTTGGTGGAATTACAACAAAATTTACTTTGCGCATTCCCATCATATCGTTTTCGCGCTTAAATGTTTCGTGAACTTCAACTACTTCTGCCAGATTAGATTCGGCGGCAAGCAGAGTATCGGGTTTATCAGAATTATTAACTACTTCGAAGAAGAGAGCCGTATTAGAGCCCTGAGCCGAAACACGAATCCATGCATCTTTTAGTTCAATTTTAGAGCTTTGATTTTTATTCTGCTGTGCGTTTACTAAAAGCGTAACACATAGCAGCGAATAAATAATAAATCTGGTTTTCATAAAAACGCCTTACTTCTTTACAGTGATTTTATGTCGTTAATAATTTCTTCGATGTTTATTGAGCTGCCGGGATAATTTTTTCGTATTCTCCCCTCGTTGTCAATTAGTTGAATGCGATCAGTGTGGATATAATAATAACTTACTTTACCGGAGGGAAAAACAGTTGAATCACCCGGGACGGCAACCACGCCAACGTGTTTCATCAGTTTATCAATTACCGGTTTGTCGCCTGTTAAAAATGTCCAGTTTCTTAAATCGAGGTTTCGTATCTCTGCAAATTTTTTAAGTACTCCGGGTGTATCATTCTCAGGATCAAAACTTATCGAAACAAATTGAACATTATCTACTTCTTCTTTTTCCAGCCGCTCTTGAATAAGACGCATGTTATTTGTAGTTAATGGACAGATATCCGGACAGTTAGTAAAAATATAACCGGCTATTACAGTTTTGCCTTTTACAAAATCGGGAAAGAGAACTTCTTTTTCATTCTGATTGGTAAGCTGATAATTTGAAGCACCAAGATTTTCTATAACAGTAAAATCATTGCCGCATCCGGCTATCAATGCTAATATCAACAAATAATTAATAAGTACTTTTTGCATAATTAATTTCTTGTTTTGATTAAAATTACATATAAAAAAGATCGTTTTCACTCTAAATGAGATGACGCTCAAGAACTACGATTTTTCTATTTTTGAACAGGATAAAATTCCAGGTTATTACATGAAAAAACTATTACTAACAATAGTTCTACTGTTAATATCTATTTCCGTTTTTGCGCAGAACAACGTTCGTATAATGACCTATAACATTCTTAATTATACAGATTACGAAACCGATTCCAGGAATATTCATTACAAAAAAATTGTTGAAGCAGTAAAACCGGATATTCTTGTTATACAGGAAATTAAAACTGCTAACTCGGTTTCGCAATTCTTAAACCGTGTCTTAAACAGTAAATATAAATCCGGGGTGTTTATCCCAAACCAGGCAGTAAATGAAACCAACAACGCAATTTTCTATAAAGATTCTCTTTTTTTATTTTTATCGAATACTCCAATTGTAATTCAGGCGGATCCGGGTCAAACCGAAAGAGATATTTCTGAATTTAAACTCGTACATAAATTTTCCAAAGACACAATAATTATTTATTCGGCACATTTGAAATCGAGCACGGGCACAGCAAACGAGCAAAGAAGATTAAAGGAAGTAACCGCATTAAGGGGAAGAACCGCAACACTTTCTGATAATGCTTATTACATTATTGTTGGTGATTTTAATTTTTACAGCACCCTTGAACCCGCTTATATTAAGCTAACCAATACAGAATCCAAAGGTTATTTTGTCGATCCAATACGTGTTTCAGGCATTTTCAATAATTCTGCTTATGCTGCAATTCATACACAATCAACCCGATTGCCCAGTTTACCGGATGGCGGTGCAAGCGGCGGCCTGGATGACCGCTTTGATTATATATTACTCTCGCCTACTCTTGCAAGCAATAATAACAAAGTTAAATTTATGAATGAAAGTTACACCGCCTATGGTAACGATGCGCAGCACTTCGACCGTTCTATTAACGATGGCGGAAATTCTGTTGTTGGGCAGGAAATTGCCGATGCGCTTTATTACGGTTCGGATCATTTACCTGTTTATGCCGATTTCGATTTCGGAATATCCTCTTCTGTTTCAGTCGATCCGTATATTGAAAATGAATTCGTGTTATATCAGAATTATCCTAATCCGTTTAA
>JBBIHP010000128.1:0-7181 GCA_037446915.1 Ignavibacteria bacterium | reverse complement strand
AAAAAACTTAATGATGATAATGTAAAACTACCCGTTAAAAAAACTTCCAAAGCAAAGGCAGAAATTGTTGTACCGGAATATTTCCTGAAAACACTTAAGAAGAATAAAAAGGCACTAATTACATTTGAAAAATTTAGCCCCTCTCATAAAAGAGATTATATTGAATGGATAACCGAAGCCAGGACAGAAGAAATGCGGAATAAGAGAATTACAACAGCGTTAGAATGGCTGACGGAAGGCAAGCCCAGAAATTGGAAATACATGAAAAAATAAATTCCTGTGATTTGGTGAATAAGTAGAATTGGGTATTAAAAGAATGTATTGTATTAAAGCGGATTGATCTGACTAATTTCAAGGCTGGGGGCTTCATCAAAATCGAGCATAGCATTAAACAACTTAATTTTTTCAAAGTATTTTAGATCGGCAGCGTTTATTTCCGCTTCGCGTATTAATCCTCTATCAAGCAATTTTGCTCTTTTAGTTCCGGCAAGCAAAGGATGCGCCGGCGTAATCCATTCTGTTCCATCATACAGAGCAACGTTTGAATATGATGTGTCTGTAATTAAACCGTTCTTTACAATTAATATATCTTCATCATACGCGCAATCGGCGCTTTGTAAAAGCTCATCAAGTTTTGACCGGTCGGAATATTTATAACTGTAATCAATGCTATCGCTTTCAACTATTATTAATCTATTTACGGGCCGGGTTATGTATCTCGCAAAACTTATTCCTTTTATTGAAGCATCATAAACGACTTTACACTTTACAATGCCCGACGAATATTCCGGTGGTATTTTAATTATCTCTTCCAGAAAAATGGTCTGTTTTATATCGAATAGAATTTCGCGGGACCGGTTAAAGCGATCGTTGTGGTATCCAATATCATTCAGCTTGCCGTCTAAAACTTTAATTGTTTCAAATAATAGGGACATAGACTTTATCAATTAATTCATTGTATTCTGATGAAAGATCGCTTAGGAAAGTTATTCCACCGCCACTCTTAAAGTAATACTGATTTCGGACTTTTTCAATGAAGCGGATCATAACGGCACTGTCTAAATTATTGCCGTCGAATATTCCGAATACTCCAGTATAAAAACCGCGTTTATAATTTTCCGCTTCCTTAAGTATCTCAACCGTTTTCTTCTTTGGCGCGCCGCTTATTGATCCGGCCGGAAGAAGATTAAAAATAATTTCTCCGATTTGCGAACGATAATTCTCCGGCAATTCGCCGCTTATTTTTGAGCTTACCTGTAGTAGATTTTTCTGATTCGTGATTATCTCTTCAACATATCGGAACTCCTCAAGAGCAACATTGCTCGAAACTATACTCAAATCATTCCGTATCAGGTCAACTATTGTTGTGTGTTCTGCTAATTCTTTTTCGTCATGTAGAATTTTCTCTTTAGCATTTGGTATTGATGCATCAATCGTTCCCTTCATTGGAAATGAGTAAATTATCCCATTCTCAATCTTAACAAAACATTCGGGCGAAAAAACTATAAATTGATCATCATAATAAAGCTTATATCTTGCTCGACTCGCATGAAAGAGTTGAAGTAAACTGAAATTCATTTTTATACTGGTGGGGAATGTAAGATTGCATAGGTACGTGTTTCCGGCTTTGATGTGATTCATTACAATTTTGAAAGCATGACTGTATTCATAATAGCTTATTGGAAGTTTCTTAAAAAACAATTCTTTTGTTGTGGTTAACCCCCGATTGTAATTCTTAGCTTCATTCACGTTGTAAAGAATTTTATTCGCATCGACTTCGGTGAGCTTTATTACATGCGGATTCTCCATTTCAAAATCAATTATAAACAGGAAAGGAATTTTATTCTTTCCAAGTTTATTCATTAATTCGATGGTTCTGCTTTTATTTTCCATTCTTAAGGTTATATTAGCCGGTATCTAATTTATGAAAATCGCACAAATGAAATTGCTAATTGTAGATAATTACGACTCATTTACTTTCAACCTGGTTGAATTGATTAGAAAAATTGGCTTACAGGATTTTGAAGTTGTAAAAAGCGACAGACTTATAATTGAAGAAGTAAATCGGTTTGATAAAATACTATTTACGCCCGGACCCGGATTACCGATCGATTTTCCGGTAATGTTTGAAATACTAAAGATGTATGAAAAGGAGAAGAGTATATTGGGTGTATGTCTGGGCCATCAGGCAATAGGCGAGTATTATGGTGCTAAGTTAATAAACCTTAATAATGTTACACACGGTATTTCGAAGTTGACAAACATTACTGATGAGAACGAGATAATTTTTTACGGAGTACCAACTGAAATAAATGTCGGATTATATCACTCATGGTTCGTTTCCGCGGATAACTTTCCTTTGGCATTAAAAGTAACGGCTATATCTGATGATAATATAATAATGGCAATTTCTCACGTTAAATACGATGTTAAAGGCGTTCAGTTTCATCCGGAATCTATAATGACCGAAAACGGGCTAAAGATAATTCAAAACTGGCTTAACAGTTAGTATTCTACACTAATTTATAAATGGTTATTTTTGATAAGGATTTTGTTATTAATTCTAATCAAGGAACTGCGATGAATTCTCTCTCAACCTTTTTCTATCCTAAAACAATCTGTATTCCCGGTGCATCAACAAAAGAAAAAAGTATTGGTTACGAGTTATTAAAAACAATTAAGGTTTACGGTTACAAAGGAAAAGTTTTTCCTTTAAATCCCAAGGCGGACCAAATACTTGGCTTCAAATGTTATCACACAATTGAGGAAATAAGCGAACCGATCGATCTCGCAATAGTCGTTGTTCCCAAACAGTTTGCTGAGCAGACAATCGATTCTTTGTTAAACAAGAATGTTAAATCAATTATTCTTATTACCGCCGGTTTCAAAGAGATTGGAAAAGATGGCGAAGAACTTGAGAAAAGAATTTTAGAGAAGATTAAAAATGTGAGCGCACGTCTTGTCGGTCCCAATTGCATGGGCGCAATAAACACACTTGAAGAAACAAAGCTGAACGCAACATTTGTAGCAGAACAACCCGAGTGCGGCGCAATCGGATTTTTATCTCAAAGCGGTGCTCTCGGCGCTGCGGTTCTTAATTCATTGCGAGAGACCGACATCAAATTTGCTCACTTTATAAGCGTTGGTAATAAAGCAGATATTAACGAAAACGATATTGTCCGCTACTGGCAAAGCGATGATGAAATTAAAACTATTACATGTTACCTTGAGAGTTTTATTAACGGGGAAAATTTTGTTCTCCCCTTTATTAAAGGCGAGATAACAAAGCCTACAATTGTGTTGAAGGCCGGAAGATCGGAAAGCGGTATGAAAGCCGCATCTTCCCACACCGGCGCACTTAGCAGTAACGATAAAATTATCAATGCACTCCTTAAACAATTTGGTATTATACGGGTCGATAACCTGAATGAACTTTTTAACACAGCAAAAGGATTTGAAAATTTTCCGCTACCAAACGGAAATAGAGTTGCTGTTGTTACAAACGCCGGAGGACCCGCTATTCTATGCGTTGATAAAATTGAAAAGGAAGAACTTAAGCTTGCAGAATTTTCTGAACAAACAAAGAATAAATTAAGAGAAATTGTTCATCCGGAAGGAAGCGTTTCTAATCCAGTTGATTTATTGCCGGGGGGTAACGCAGAGGTTTATAAAAAGGTAAATGAAATTGTTGCTGCCGACGAAAATGTTGATGCTGTGATATCGATATTTGTCGAGCCGGTTATGGTTTCTCCATTTGATGTTGTTGAAAGCGTCTATTCAATTGAATGCGGTAAACCGATTCTTCAGGCGGCAATGCCGTTACCGGAGTTCTGGCATAAGTACCGGCATGAATCAAAGAAAAAACTTCCATTATTTAAAAATCCAGAAGACCCGGTAGAAATTCTTTCTAACATGTTATTCTATTCCAGGTCAAAGAAAAAAATTCAAGATAATAAAAATGAGTATCTGAAATTGATTTCAAAAAAAGGAACCATCAAAAAAGATTTTTCAAAAGGATTCTTGCCGACTAATGAAGTAAGTAATCTTTGCAGCGCATATAATCTTCCCGTTGTAAAACAAAATTTTGTTAAACCCGAAGACCTGAAATTTTATAAACCGGAAGTTTATCCGCTGGTCATAAAAGGAATAAGCAGAGATGTAATTCATAAATCCGAACTTGATGCCGTTAAACTTAACATTAATTCGAAAGAAGAATTGCTCTTCAAAGCAAAAGAAATAGAAAATAGTTTTATTAAGAATGAAGTACAGGTAGAAGAGTTTTTGATTCAGCCGCAGATATTAATTAAGCACGAATTGTTAATCGGCGGATTCCGAGATCCATCGTTCGGACCGGTGATAATGTTCGGCTCCGGCGGTAAATATGTTGAAGTGTTCGACGATACTTCAATGAGGTCCTGCTATTTGTGTGATGAAGATATCGAAGAGATGATAGACGAAACAAAGATCGGGAAAATACTTAGAGGTGTTAGAAAGGAATTGCCGGCAGATATTGAGAAGCTTAAGAAAATTATTAAGGCATGTGTAATGATGATGCTGGAAAATAACAACATATCAGAATTTGATTTGAATCCGCTAATAGTAAGTATCGACAACAATTTTCATGCGGTTGATGTAAGAATTAAGATTTCATAATAAACGGAATCATGTATTCTCTTTTACTTATTTTTGAACGACTAATAATTCTGATCTAATATGAAAATAGCCTTTCTCTCAAGCGAAGTATTTCCATATGCAAAGACCGGCGGATTGGCTGATGTTGCCGGATCTCTTCCAAAAGAAATTTCAGCACTCGGTCACGAAGTTAAAGTATTTATGCCTAAGTATAATACCTTCGGCGAAGTTGAATATGGATTACATTATCAATGGGATTTAGGCGAAATTCCCGTCCGCGTTGATGGACGGGTGCATTCTGTTCATGTTCATAAATCTAATCTGCCGGATTCAAATGTAGAGATCTATTTTATAGATTGCCCCTACTATTTCCACCGGTTCAGAATTTACACCAACGATTTTGACGAAGACGAAAGGTTTATTCTTTTTCAAAAGGGGGTAATTGAAGTAATCCAGCATTTAAAATGGAAACCCGATATTATTCATTGCAACGACTGGCAAACAGCTCTTGTTCCATTGCTTGTAACGGACAACTATTACTGGGATAGAATGTTTGACGGCACAGCATCCGTCTTAACAATTCATAATGTTGCATACCAGGGAAGGTTTGCAAAAAACAGCTTTGCTAAAGCGGAGATAAAAGAAAAATATTTCTTACATGGCGGAATAGGAGAATATGAAGGAGGAGCAAATTTTCTTAAGACCGGTATTTATTCTGCAGATGTTATTAATACTGTAAGCGAAACTTATGCAAGAGAATTATTAACATCCGAATTCGGTTATGGCATGCAGAACTCTTTATCAACACGAAAAAATAATTTTTATGGAATCCTTAATGGTGTTGATTACAACTTATGGAATCCCGAAACCGATCCTTTTATTCCGCACAAATATTCAGCAAATGATCTATCCGGTAAATCGCAGAACAAAAAATATCTTCTTAATCTCATGCACCTTCCCTTTGATGAAAAGGTTCCGTTAATTGGAATAGTATCTCGACTGGTTGCTCAAAAGGGATTTGATATAATTGCTTATGCACTTAACCACTTGATGGAGCTAAATGCCCAATGGGTTATACTCGGTAGCGGGGAATATAAATACGAGGAGATGTTTCAACACGCAAGAAATCATTATCCCGCAAAAGTTTCTGTTTACTTTGGTTTTAATAACGAGCTTGCACATTTAATTGAAGCCGGCGCAGATATTTTCTTAATGCCGTCCCACTACGAACCTTGCGGATTAAATCAAATCTACTCACTTAAATACGGCACCGTTCCTGTTGTTAGAAAAACCGGAGGATTGGCAGACACTGTTCAGGATTGGAATGAGTTCCTTACTCAAGGCAAAGAGATTGGAACGGGCTATTCATTTAATGATTATACTGCCAATGCATTGATTCTCTCTGTTCAAAGAGCAGTAAACGACTTTCATCTTAAAGATGTCTGGAAAAAAATTCAGTTGAATGGAATGGGAAAGGATTATTCCTGGAGGCGTTCTGCCGAAAAGTACATAGATCTATATTCCAAGGCAATTTACAATAGAGCCGTTTGAAAAGGCGAATAAAAAGAGTATTTTCAATTGAGATATTGGTAAAATTTTCAGCATATAAATAAAATAGAAGTTCTTTCTTAACGTTGGCACTTCTTGTTTTTCTCTGTTGATTACCAGAACTATTTCCCGCCACAAACCGACTATACAAATAACGTGAAATTCCAGTATTACGAATTCAATTGACTTTTAAAAAATTAAGTATAGATTTGAAGTGAGAATATAACGGAGTATATCTGAATCTCTGGAAATTAAATATTACCGAACGACCTCTCAGTTTTTCTATCTTATACCAGCAGCAAACAACCGGCACACCCATAATACTCCGCAAAATAATTTAATAACAAAAAGAGGGGGAATGATGAAAGAGCCATAAACATTAGACCCGTAATTAGTTAACCTTTCAAGTTGGTTTTGGGAGAGAGGCGATTAACCACAAAGGGAAAAACCTATGCGCTTAGAAAAAATAATTTTTAGTCTTTTACTTTTATTAAACATTCAAGAAAAAGCTCAACAAATTGGTGGGTGGATAGATGTTGATACAATGAATGAAAAAAGACGTTACCATTCCGGCGTGAAACTGGAAAATGGAAACATACTTATTACCGGTGGTTACACTTCAACACAGAATCGAGGTAGCAAAGAGTGTGAGTTGTTTAACATTAATACACTAAAGTGGAATTCATTTATACCTATGAATAAAGGCCGAGGATTTCACAATATGATAAAACTAAATGATGGATCAATAATGGCTGTTGGAGGTTTTGATGAAAAAACAAATGAAATACTTGATAAGAATTATAGTCAGTGGACTTATACAGATACCCTGAAAATGAGTAGATGGTATGGTCAAAGTGTTGCATTGATGCAAGATGGTAATGTAATGATTATTGGTGGTTATAAAGGTAATATAACAGAATCTTCTAATAATTCATTGACAGAATGTGAAATTTTCAACTACCTTGAAAGAGCTTGGGGAGCTACTGCAGAACTAAATACTG
>JBBIHP010000127.1:0-7208 GCA_037446915.1 Ignavibacteria bacterium | reverse complement strand
CACTGATATGAACCTGTGTGAATGGAACCGGTTGAATTGGATAATCTTTTCGTGTCTGAGAATTAATTATAGTAATAGTTAATAGCGATACCATTAAAAATATCTTTTTCATTTTTCAGCTCTTATTTATTTAATAATTCGGCAATCGATTCTTTTAGTAAGCTATTCAATTCATTAAATATTTCCAGTATTTTGAGAATGATCAAGGTACTTATTTTATATCTTGTTATAAAAAAGATTACAACACTTTTCAAATCTTTATAAGTATTTCTCCAATAGTTCTCGAGATCTGATTGGTTCAATAATTTTTTTTACCCTAATACCAAATTGTGAGCCATCTCGTATTATGTCAGGGCATAAATTGGTTTTTATTCTTTCTATTTGTTCATCGTTATTTTTGAAAGCGGTTGCATAAATACTTATTGGCCGCCATATATTGGTTTCTAATTTAAGTGTTTTTATGTTTTCTTCATGAAATCCAAAACCCAAGAAAAATATTCGTTCGGCCTTTTTAACTAAATCATCAATAGAATCCTGATTTATTTCACTTCGTTCATGAATTGTCTTTATTCGATCCCAATTATGAATTAAATAATCAAGATCAATTTCATAACCATATTCTATTCCTGTTGGTATATCTTCCCAAGGCAACAAAGGCAACCTCCCATAAACATGCAGAATATTAATATTACACAAGTAATCTTTAACATAACTCCTTTCAATAGAGTATTTATTCTGAGTCATATTGCCCAAAAAATGCTCTAATAAACGATCATAATTAAATGTTATAAAATTTACCTTGTTGTTACCAAAATTTTTTATGGAGTCTCTTGTAATTAAACTTTTCGTCATACATTTGATTAGATATTGAAACCAATCATCTTCAACAATACCTGTTATTTCTCTTTGGGCACTTAGTTTCTCTTTCCAATGAATCGTTGCTAAAATAGCCATCTTCCCAATCGCTGCATTTTCTGGTTTTGATGTAGCAAGAAAGTAATCTATCATATTATCATGTGACCGCATTAATTCATCAACAAATTCCTTTGCTAAAGAATAATTCGCTTCTTTTTTCTCCGCAACAGATAACTTCTTAAAAAGTAGCGGGAAATAATCTCTTATTTCTTTAATTAATATTTCCCCTGTTGGATAACCATATGGCCAACTTGCTCCTGAGCCTAATATAAAAAGGGTGTTCTCTTTTATCATGGTAGAAAACTCATTATTCTGTTAATCATGAGTAATAATTTTATTTATTGATTTATTAATTATACTATTTAATTCCTTCGGTCTTTCAAGCATTAGAAAATGACCTACTCCTTTCATGAATTTAACTTCGTAATCTTTAACGTACTTTTTGTTTTCTTCAATAGATACAGGATACATATCGCAATTAATTGATATAAGATGAAGATTCAAACTCCGGAGCGTTGGAACGGGATCGTAATAGAATAAATTTCTTATTGCGCTTACAGCAACTTCCGGAGGAGCCGATGACATATCATCCGCAACTTTTTTTACAAGCAGTGTATCGGCATTTTGGGGAAACATTGATCTGACAAATCCTTTTGTAGTTAGAACAAAATTATCCTGAAACGATTTCAGGAATCCATCCTTCTGTTCCGAAGTCCAGTCATCAACAAACGACTGATACGTATCAACACCGATAATACCGATTACTTTATCACCCAACTTTTTAGCGGCTTCAAGAATTACAGAACCACCCATCGAATGCCTGATCAATATCACCTTATTTAATTTAAGATGATTAACAACCGCTGCAACATCGTCGCCGAATAATTCCATAGTATAATCTTTGCGGTTCATTCCGGAATTACCATGCCCGGCAAGATCAATTGTAATAACTTTATAGTTGTTAGAAAAAAATTCGGCTTGATTTTGCCAGTATGATTTATCGCAGCTCCACCCGTGGACAAAAACCAATCCTGTATCACCATTACCCGATACATCAAATGAAATTTCAACGCCATCAACCGACTTTACTTTCTCTGTCTGTGAAAATACTAAGAAGTTTCCAGTATAAGAGACAAAAAGAAATAGCAGAACTAAAAAATTAATTCGCTTCATTTTCCCATCCATTCAATTATTTATAAGTAATATTCAGAGTTATTCAATTATTATTGCCGGTAACTCTGCATCTTTAATCAGCTTATTCAATACCGGAATTTCATTTCCTATAATGTTTTTCAATTTCTTAATCTGCCCGTCAATCTTTGCAAAGAATTCGTTCTTAAGCTCTTCCGATTGAACTGTCGGTCTAAAATCCCCATTCGCAACATCGCTTACAAGTGATGCGAGTTTGTCATTAAGTCGGTTCGGATAATTAAGCGGGTCCTGAGGACTTTTGTTTTTTGTTTGATAAAGAGTTTCTTCAATTGATGCAAGCTCTTTGTTTGTCTTTTCAATTTCTTTTTTTATTGAATCGGAATCTTTGCTGTTCTTGAATTTCTCTTTGACGTCATTTAACTGTTTGCGGATAGTTCTAATCTGTTTAATTGCATTGTGAGTTTCGTTTAGTTTATCGCGCCCGGAAAGAACAAAATTGAATTGAGCTTTCAAATCGTCTATACTTGAAGATGAGCGCGGATCCATAACAATTTCAAACGGAACTGTAGTTGAATCTTTTCCATTTACTAACACTGCAGAATATTTACCCGGCACCGCAAGTGGTCCTCTCAATCCGCCCTGAGCCCAGATAATCATTCCTTCAAATCTTTCTGCGTCTTTGTATCGCATATCCCAGACAAATCTGTTAAGACCTTTTTTAATTGGGATAATAGCCGAACGATCTTTGGTCTTTGGTTTGAATGATGTGATAAATTTGTTATCACTATCATAAAATTTCAGTTCCACAGAATTACTGTCCGGTGATTCTTTGAAATAATAATAAAGTATAACCCCGCTCTGTAAATTTTTACCTGTTAATAATTCATCGCCTCTTCCTCCGCCGCTAATTCTCCATGTTGGTCGAGGTTGATAAATGTGATAATTCTTTTTAGCAACATCATCTGTTAATAGCCGTAGCGGAGAAATATCATCCATTATCCAGAATGATCTTCCTTGAGTAGCCACAATTAAATCCTCATTCTTTATAGTAAGATCAGTAACAGGAACAATTGGTAAATTTTGCTGGAACGGCTGCCAGTTATTACCATCGTTAAATGAAATATAGATTCCTTCCTCCGTTCCGGCGAATATTAATCCTTTCCTTATTTTATCTGCTCTTACTACTCTTGTAAAATGTTTCTGATTGATTCCACTGGTAATTTTTTCCCATGTTTTACCAAAATCAGTTGTTCTTAAAATGTATGGCGAATAATCATCAAGTTTATATCTTGTCGCCGCAACATAAAGTCCGGCTTCGTTAAATGGATCTGCTTCAATACTGTTTATCTGCGCCCATTCCGGTAATAAATTTTTTGATGGTGTAACGTTGTTCCAGCTGCTTCCATTATTTGTTGTTACATTAATTAAACCGTCATCACTTCCCGTCCAGATAATTCCTTGTTTTAAAGGTGATTCTGCAAGAGCAAAGATTGTGCAGTAATACTCAACGCTTGTATTGTCTTTTGTTATTGGTCCGCCCGATGGTTTTAATTTTGTTGAATCATTTCTTGTTAGGTCTGGACTAATTGCCGTCCAGCTTTCTCCACCGTTATTAGTTTTGAAAAGTATATTACCCGCAGCATAAAGAACATTCGGATCGTGAATTGAAAACATTAACGGGAAGTTCCACTGAAAACGATACTTCATTCCTTCTGCACCGTGCCCTATCGGGTTATCGGGCCAGACATTTACTGTTCTGCTTTCACCGGTTTTATGATTCATCATCCCGATATAACCACCGTAATTACCGCCGTAAACTATGTTGTTATTTTTCGGATCGGGTGCAAGCCATCCGCTCTCTGCGCCGGCAGTTGTTTCCCAATCTCGCTCTCCAATACTTCCGCCTTCTGTGCGATGTAAAATTCTTACAGTGCTGTTATCCTGTTGAGCGCCATAAATTCTGTATGGAAAATGATCGTCGGTTGTTACTCTGTAGAATTGTGCTGTCGGTTGATTATAGTAAGTACTCCAGGATTTTCCGCCGTCAACAGTAACCTGTGCACCGCCGTCATCACCGATTATCATGATATCGGAATTGTCGGGATTGATCCATAAATCGTGATGATCGCCATGCGGTGTTGAAATACTCTCAAAAGATTTCCCGCCGTCTTTAGATCTCCAGAAGGAAACATTAAGAACGTAAACTTTATCTATATCTTTTGTATCCGCATAAATTCTGGTGTAATACCATGCACGTTGTCTAAGATTTCTATCGTCATTCATTTTACGCCAGGTTGCACCAGCATTATCGGATCTAAAAACGCCCCCTTCCTCAGCTTCAATAATAGCATAAACACGATTCGAGTTTACAGGCGAAACAGTTACTCCAATTTTTCCAATTACACCTTTCGGTAATCCTTTATTATTAGTAAGATTTTTCCATGTATGGCCGCCATCAGTAGATTTCCACAAACTGCTTCCTTCACCGCCGCTTTCAAATGTGTAAGGTTTTCTTATCACCTTCCATGATGCGGCATAAAGAACACGCGGATTGTTAGGATCCATTATAATATCAACAGTTCCAACTTCATTGTTAACAAAGAGAATTCTTTCCCATGTTTTACCGCCGTCTTTACTGCGGTATATTCCTCGCATTTCGTTAGGACCGTAAAGATGTCCCAGACAGGATGCATAAACGAGGTCGGGATTTTTAGGATGAATAACTATGTCTGTTATATGTCTCGAATCTTCCAGTCCGATAAACTTCCACGTGGCACCCGCATCTTCACTTTTCCACATTCCATTTCCGCTCGATACATTTCCACGGACGGTTTCTTCACCGGTTCCAACATAAATAACATTCGGATCCCATGTGCTCACTTCAACGGCACCGATTGAGCCACCGAAGAATTTATCCGAAATATTTTTCCATATAGTTCCGGCATTTTCAGTTTTCCATACTCCGCCGCCGGTCGATCCAAAATAAAACAGATTGGGATTGGAAGGAACACCCGTAACAGCGCCGGATCTTCCACCGCGGTATGGTCCTATTCCTCTATACTCAAGACCATTTATTAGAGTTGTGTCTATTATTTGAGCAGATAAACTTATTGTAAACAGAAATAAGAATAGTATTCTGTATTTCATTGTATAGCCCTTAAAAATGTTCTATTGAATTTATCTGAAATGAATTCTTAATTCAACCATTACCCGATAAAATTTGATGTTTCCAATAACTTTACAATTCCTTAACAATAATGCTTTCTCTCTTATTCAAAAATCAACTAATTTTACACATAAGAAAAACAATCCTTAAGTTTTTTTTGCATTCCAAGAAATGGAGAAAAAAATGTTTTATAAGCTAATCAAAAAAGAAGAATTCGATCGGGTAAAAAATATTAATGGTAAATGGAATACCAGAATGCGGTTGTATGCAGATATGTGCCGTTATAATACTCTTGTAGCAGTTAAGAAAGCGGGATCCGGTCACCTCGGTTCTTCTCTTAGTGCAATGGATATTGTAACATATCTCTACTTAAATGAGTTGAATGTTCTAAGCATCGGCTTTAATAACCCGGCACGTGATATTTATTTCTCCTCTAAAGGTCACGACGTACCCGGTTTATATTCACTTTTTTATGCTCTTGGAATTCTACCAGAAGAAAAACTCTTAATGCTTCGTCGTTTCAACGGACTTGACGGGCATCCGGAAGTTAGAATTCCCGGTATTGAAGCAAGCACCGGTTCGTTAGGAATGGGAATTTCTAAAGCAAAAGGAATGGCGTGGGCAAAATCATATCTTAAAGAGAGCGGAAATGTTTTTGTGTTAACAGGTGACGGAGAATTTCAGGAAGGTCAAATCTGGGAATCGATTCAGGCAGCAGCTCATCAAAAGGTAAATAACATAACTGCTATTATGGATCATAATAAGTATCAGACCGATATGCTTGTGGCAGATGTTAATAATATTGAAGATGTTGTAGAAAAAGTAAAAGCATTCGGATGGCATGTTGTTAGAATTGATGGTCATAATTACGAAACTCTTAAAAATACTTTTGATGAACTTAAATCTGTGAATGATAAACCCAAAATGATTGTTGCCGATACCATAAAAGGTAAAGGCGTTTCATTTATGGAAAAACCTGTTACAGAAACTGTTTCCGGAAAGACATATTATAGATGGCATAGCGGTGCGCCTGATGATGAAAGTTATTTGAAGGGTCTTTCTGAATTAAGTGAACAAATAATTAAAATGTCGGATGAAATTGGAATTTCCAAAATCATTATCCCCGAAAACAAAGTAGAGGGAAAATCATCAACAAAGATTGATAAAGAATTTGTTACCGATGCTTACGGCGATGCGCTTGTTGAGCTTGCTAAAACAAATGACAAAATAGTTGTTCTTGATGGCGACCTTTCTGCCGATTGCAAACTCCGAAAATTTGAGTATGCATATCCGGATCGGTTCATTGAGAACGGAATTGCAGAACAGGATATGGTTTCTATGGCCGGAGGTCTTGCAAGAATGGGATTAATTCCGGTTGTTAATTCTTTCGCAAGTTTCTTAACCGCACGTGCAAATGAACAGATTTACAATAATGCCGGCGAGAAAACTAAAATTATTTATGGATGTCATTTTGCGGGAATGATTCCCGCCGGACCGGGTAAATCTCACCAGAGCGTCAGGGACATTTCCCTGTTGCTGGCAATACCAAACATTACAATTATTCAGCCGTGTAATGCTCTTGAAACAAAAAAAGCAGTTGAATATTGTGTTAACGAGGCAAAAGAAAATTGTGCTATCAGACTTGCTATCGGTCCATCTCCGGAAAGAATAAAATTACCCGATAATTATAATTTTATTGTTGGAACCGGAACACCTCTTACCGAAGGTGATGATGCAGTAATTTTCGGGTACGGTCCCGTTCTCCTTCACGAGGCACTTGTTGCTTCAAGGATTTTAAAAGAGAAAGGATTCGGACTTAAGGTTGTTAATATGCCCTGGCTTAACAGAATTGATCTCGACTGGCTTGTTGATGCTACAAGAAAAACAAAAAAGATTTATGTGCTTGAAGATCATTCCATCTACGGTTCGCTCGGTAACAAGATAATGGAAGGATTGATTGAGATGCACGCGGTTC
>JBBIHP010000126.1:0-7211 GCA_037446915.1 Ignavibacteria bacterium | reverse complement strand
GACCGTGTTGAAATACTCCATGGTAAAGGGACCGGTGCGTTAAAGCAATTAGTGCAAACAATTCTTAAAGAATATAAGTATGTTAAAAATTATTTTTATGCTAATATTGAAAGTGGCGGAGACGGAATAACAATTGTCGTGTTCAAATAATATGTTTAGTAAAATACTGATTGCGAATAGAGGTGAAATTGCTGTTAGAATTATTAAAGCATGCCGCGAACTTGGTATTAAATCCGTTGCAATTTATTCTGAAGTGGATAAAAATTCTTTGCATGTTAGAATTGCAGATGAAGCTTACCTGATCGGTCCTTCTCCAGCTAATGAATCCTATCTTAGTAAAGAAAAAATAATAAACCTTGCAAAAGAGATTGGTGCAGAAGCAATCCATCCGGGTTATGGTTTCCTTTCAGAAAATTCAGAATTTATAAAGATGGTTGAAGACTCAGGAATTGTATTTATTGGTCCTTCTTCTAAATCAGTTGAAATGATGGGGGAAAAGACTTCTGCAAGAAGATTAATGAAGAAGAATAATGTTCCAATTGTGCCGGGTACAATTGAACCTTTGCATGATTATAAGGAAGGAATTAAGATTGCCAATGAAATTGGTTATCCTGTAATGCTTAAAGCTGCTGCCGGCGGCGGCGGTAAAGGAATGAGAAAGGTGTTTAATGACTTGGAATTTGAAGAGTCGTTCAATCGTGCTCAGAATGAATCATTGAAAGCATTTGGAAAATCTGAAGTATATATTGAAAAATTAATTCTCAATCCAAAACATATTGAAGTACAGATTTTTGCTGATAAATATGGTAACTACATCCATCTTTTCGAAAGGGAATGTTCAGTCCAGCGCAGACATCAAAAAGTAATTGAAGAAGCTCCATCATTTTTTGTGGACAGTGAAACACGATCTAGAATTACAAATGCCGCTATTACTGCGGCTAAAGCTTGTAATTACTACAATGCCGGCACAATTGAATTTTTGATGGATAGAAATAAGAATTTTTACTTTCTTGAAATGAATACGCGTCTTCAGGTCGAACATCCGGTTACGGAAATGATAACCGGAGTTGATCTTGTAAAATTACAGATTAGAATTGCAGCAGGTCAAAAACTCGATATTAAACAATCCGATCTGAGAATTAACGGTCATGCAATTGAATGCAGAATTTATGCTGAAGATGTTGATAACAATTTTGCACCGTCAACAGGTAGAATTACGCATCACAGGTTAACATCAGGACCCGGGACCAGGATTGACCGTGGTATAGATCTTATGAGCGAAGTACCGATCTATTACGACCCGTTATTATCTAAAGTTACAACATGGGGCAGTAACCGGGAAGAAGCTATTGCAAGAATGAAAAGAGCATTAATTGAATATCAGATCTCCGGAGTAATTACAAACATACCGGCATTTAATTGGGTATTAAAACAAAAAAAGTTTCTCGATGGATCATTCGATATTAATTTTTTAGATAATGAGTTTTTACCGCTGGTTCCCGGTAAATGGAAAGAAGATTCAGCAAATGAAATTGAAGAGATTGCAGCAATTATGGGGGCACTACTTAAACAGAAGAATATCTCTATAACTACTTCAAAAAATAAAATTCCAGAAACTAATCAATGGTTGAATCAGAATCATGAATGAATTTGTAGTATCATTAAATAATAATAAGTATTCAATCAGAATTTTACCTGATGGTATTGTAGAAATTAACGGACGAAAGGTAAAAGCGGATTTATCCCAGATAAACAATTGTGCATTTCTTCTTAAGATAAACGAAAAACCATATGAAATTGTTTGCAATAAACTTGATAACGGCAATTACGGCTTATTACTTGAAGGCTGGTATTTCGAAACAACAGTAAGAACCAGGCTACAGGAAACTGCCGCAGAATTGATGAATAATAAACTCAAGGAGTCACATAAATCCGAATTTAAAGCTCCAATGCCGGGACTCGTTCTGAAAATTAAAAAGAACAAAGGGGATAGTGTTAAAATCGGAGAACCCTTAATTATACTGGAAGCAATGAAAATGGAAAACGAACTAAGGTCTACTGCCGAAGGAACAATCACATCAATAAATGTAACCGAAGGAATTTCGGTCGAAAAAGATTCCATAATCCTAACAATAGAATAATAAATCTTATTTGCTTTTTACAAACAATTAGCTATATTTTCCGCAACTTTTCTAAACAATATGAGGAGGTTGTGTGAAGAAACTATTACAATTATTTGTAATCGCAGTTCTTTTTTCAACAAGCATCTATGCTGGCGGATTCCAAACCGGAACTCAAAATGCCAGAGCAATGGGAATGGGTAGTGCATTTGTTGGTATGGTTCCCGACGCATCAGCTATCTATTTCAACCCAGCCGGGTTATCAAATTTCAAGGGCTTTAATTTAGTAATGGGTACTACTTTAATTATGCCTACAGTTGATTTTACTGGACCAACACCATTAACAACTACTACTTCTACTGTTGAGAGAACTTTTACTCCAATAAATTTTTATGCTGCTTATACAATGGATAACGGCCTTTCTATTGGTTTAGGGGTTAACAATCCTTACGGTCTTGGCTCTGAATGGCCAGAAACATGGTTCGGAAAGAGACTTGCACAAAAAACAGAATTAAGAACTTTCTATATCACTCCGACTGTAGCTTATAAAGTTAATGATTATTTCTCAGTAGGCGGTGGATTTTCTTATATAGCATCAAATGTTCAATTTGTTCAGGTAATTGATATCCCTGTTTTAGCAGCAGGATTACCGGCAGCTCCTAATATTAAAGTTAATCTGGAAGGCGATGGCGATCCGGCAATTGCATGGAATTTAGGTTTATTATTTAAACCAACGGATTGGGCTTCTTTTGGATTCTCATTTAGAAGTGAAGCTACTTTGAACTTTAATGGCGACTTAACTTTTATTGGTCTTACCAATGCAACTCATAAAGCACTTTTCCCAGATGGTAAAGGAAAATCTAAACTTGTTATGCCTTGGGATATGAGATTTGGTGTTTCGTTAAAACCGATGAAGGATTTAACTGTTAATACAGATTTTATGTTCGTCGGCTGGGAAAGTTACAAACAGTTAGAAGCAGATTTTGAAACAAATACTTCTGTGTGGAAAGATCTATTATCACCAAAACATTGGAATAATACATTCGGCTTAAAAGTAGGTGCTGAATATCTTATCAATAATTTAGCATTACGTGCCGGTTATGTTTATGATGGTTCACCAATACCTACAAAATATATGGATCCATCTTTACCGGGTGCAAACCGTAATGAATTTACAGTTGGAGTTGGTTATCAGTTTACACCAAATATCAGGTTTGATGCTGCTTATCAATTTATCTCATTTACAAATGATGTAACTGATTCAGCTCTTCCTTTCAATGGTAAATACGAAAATTCAACAAACTTATTTGGATTTAACCTGGCTCTCAGTTTTTAATTCAATAAGTAATAAAGTATTATCCCGCTTTCTTGAATAAGGGAAGCGGGATTTTTTTTATAGTTGATTATTTTTTTAGTTAAATTAACCATCGAAAGTTGATAAGGTTATTATTCTAACAATGAAAAAACAATATCTCTTTATACTTCTACCTCTTTTAATTGCCGGTTGCTCTTCTTCCAGCCAAACTCAAAAGGAGGATGGAAAGGGGGAACCTGAATTCTATTTATTTGATGATGTTGAACATATTGATTCGGTTGAAGCTGCATTACCAGTTAAACCCGAAGATAAAAAGGATTCGGTTAATCAGAACAGAGATGAAAACAAGCAGCATGAATTAAATGAAACAGATAAAAAAAATGAAAAATTTATTATTCAGCTGGGAGCATTTTCATCAAAAGAAAGAGCAGAAAGTTTTATTAGAGAAAATCAGGATAAAACTTCTTACCTGATGACTATTGTTCGTAAGCAGCAGAATAATCTTTATGTTGTGCAGATTCCTCCATTCGAGAACCGTGCTGATGCTGAATCTGTTCGAAATACGTTATGGAAGATAATTGCATTTAAGGATGCTTTCATTGTTACTGAATAGAAAGAATTTATTAACTGTCTTAATTTGTTCTAATATACAAGGTTAACTTATTTATTGAAAATAATTCTTAGTTATTATATTTATTCAGAATTTGTTTGCAATTTCAATGAATAATTATAATCTTTTAATAGAAGATTACTAACAATTAAAGGGGAATAACTTGGCATTCTCATTAAATAAGGTTATGCTTATCGGAAATCTTGGTAATGATGCAGAGCATCGATTTACGACAAACAACACGTCAGTTTCAACATTTTCTATTGCTACATCAAGAAGTTACAAAGGTAAGGACGGAAACTGGGTTAATGAAACTACCTGGCATAATGTTGTAGCTTACAGTCTTCCGGATTTTTACAAGGAAGCACTTAAAAAAGGTAAAAAGTTTTATGTAGAGGGAAGAATCTCCAAAAGAGATTATACGGATAAAGATGGTATCAAACGCTATATTAGTGAAGTAATCTCGGAGAAGCTTATTCCGCTGGAAGGAAGAGAAAATGTTGGTGAGTCCTCTATGGAAAAAACTTCTTACGAGCCGGGTGTTGATACTGCAGCAGATGTAGATGATCTCCCGTTTTAATTTGTTGAACAAGATAGGATAAATCATATTTGGACATCGATTGGTTAGTAAGGTTATCGTTACTGATTATTTCCTTATTACTTTCAGCCTTCTTTTCAGGATCTGAAGTAGCTCTCTTTTCGCTTGATAAAAAAAGAGTAAGAGAATTAAAAAAGTCTCACAGGATTGTGGGAAGTTATATTCAAGTTCTACTCGATAACCCCAAGCGGCTTTTAGTAACTATTCTACTTGGTAATACAATTGTAAATATTTCCGCCTCTATTATTGCAGTGTTAATTGCTATAGATGCTGCAGAATATTTTAGCATCTCAAAAGAAATTGCTCTCTTAATTCAGATTGTATTATTAACTGTAATAATTTTATTTATCGGTGAAATAACTCCTAAACTCTGGGCTAATAAATTTCCTTTACAATTTGCCCGGATGGTAGCTGTTCCGCTCTACTGGTTTAGTATTATATTCTATCCAGTTGCTAAAATAATTACCGATATACTTAAGTATATTACCGCAAAGATTAAACCTGATAAAGCTCGAACCGCACTTAAGGAAATTGAAATTTCGGAATTGGCCGACTTTGGTGCCGAGAAGGGGACAATTGAAGAGGGTGAAAGTGAAATAATTCAAAGCATCGTAGATTTCAAAAACGTTACTGCAAGGGAAGTAATGACTCCACGTGTAGATATTGTGGCAGTGGCAATTGACACGGATTTCGATGAACTTATGAAAGTAATTACAGAATCCGGACATAGCCGTATCCCGCTATATGAAAATAATCTCGATAACATAATCGGTATTATCTATGCCAAAGATCTTTTACCTTACTTGCGAAATGCCGAGCTTAGAAAAACTCTCTCGCTTAAAAAGATTGCCCGCGATGCTATGTTTGTACCTGAAACTAAAATGATAAACGATCTTTTACACGAATTCCAGGATAAAAAGATGCATCTTGGTATTGTTGTTGATGAATACGGTGGAACTGCCGGATTGATTTCTCTTGAAGACATTATCGAAGAAATTGTTGGCGATATAAGAGATGAATTTGACAGGGAGGAAAAACAGATTAATAAGCTGAACGAGAATTCATTCATGGTTTTAGGCAAAGTATCAATTGATGAATTAAATGAATTGCTGGAACAGGATTTTTCTTCAGAGAATGATGATTATGATACTGTAGTAGGTTTCATTTTTAACCAGGCCGGTATAATACCGCCGCAAGGATTTCATTTTACTTATAATAACTATAAATTTACCGTCAAAGAAGTCGTAAATAAAAGAATTAATAAAGTGCTAATAGAGAAAATACCCGGGACAGATGATTAATGAAGAAAGGTTGTTTTATAACGGGAATTACTTTATTTACAATTATTATTGCTGTCGGATTATTCCTTTACCGAAAATACTGGCCAGAAATTAAAGAAGCCGGTAAAGAAAAAATAATGAGTGTTGCAATTAACGAGATGGATGATAAAATTAATTCGCTTAATTTATCCGCTTACCAGGATTCATTGAAATTTCTAATACGTAGAAATGTTATGCTTCTTAAGAAAAATAAATTTAATGATGGAATGAATAAATTCGGGGAGTTCATGGAGCAGACCAGGTTTTTTATAAACGATGGTAAAATTGATTCACTTGAATTCACTGCTTTAAAAAATATGGTTAAATGAAATGAAAGATCAACGTAAGACCGAGATACGTGTAGGAATAACTGTAATCTTAGCAATTTTTATTGTTCTCTGGATATTTGGCTGGGCTAAAAATATTACTGTCAATGCAAATAGAAAGGAAATTAAAGTTGAGTTTAGTTCTGTTGCCGGATTAGAAATAGGCGACCCGGTTACACTTAACGGTGTTCGCAAAGGTTACGTCGATGAAATAAGAATCAATAACAATACAGTATCTGTATTACTTAATCTTGATGCCGATGTTACATTAAAGGAAGATGCAAAATTTTACATTATGATGCTCGATTTGATGGGCGGCAAAAAAGTTGAAGTGAACCCCGGTAGCGGGTTAAACGAACTGAATTATTCAGTGACTCAACAAGGAAAGTTTTTAGGTGATATTTCAACTGCGATGGCAGTATTTGGTTCTGTTGAAAATGACCTGGTGGATGTTATCAAAGAAGTTAAAGTTACCCTTTCTAATCTTAACAATACTCTTACTGATCAGGAGTTTAATAAAGATCTGCGAACATCATTAAGCAATTTAACACGGCTTACTGAAAGTCTTAATACTCTTATTGTTTCCAACAGATCTGAAATTAATGAGTTGTTAAAATCAGGTATTGACCTTACCAAATCAGTTAATCAATTTCTTACTTCAAATAAGGACTCCATTAGTGCAACCTTCACGTCATTACGTCAGACTTTAGAAGAATCAAAATCACTAATTACAAGAGTAAACAGTTTTATAGATCAAACAAACGAAAACAAAAACAATTTAGGCAAACTTATAAACGACCCCGAAATAGTTAACGATCTTAAATCATCCCTTAATCAGTTAAAGGATCTAACGAGACTGCTTCTTGATCAACTGAAAAAAGAGGGAATTAAAGTAGATGCGAATATCAATCTCTTCTAAAATT
>JBBIHP010000125.1:0-7220 GCA_037446915.1 Ignavibacteria bacterium | reverse complement strand
TATCAGAAATTGCTGCAGCTAAATACACTCGCATTAGAGCAAAGGATTAAAACCGAACTTGAATTGAACCCGATACTTGAAGAAAGTCTGGAAGATGATATTTCCCTTGAACAGCTTGACGAAAATCCAGAAGAAGGGGATGATACAACTAAAGCTGACGATGACGAAGAAACTTATAACAGTAAAGACGATGAGTTTGATCTTGAAGATTTTATGAATGAAGCCGAGATCGATTATGAATTCGAAAGAATAAACCGGAGTAACGACGAAGAGAAGGTTCATCCTATTGCACCACAAAGAAAAAGTTTGCGCGATAATTTAATTGATCAGCTTCACATGCTCGATTTAGGCGAAGACCAGATGATTCTTGGTGAAAACATTATAGGAAGTTTAGACCGCGACGGATATTTCAAAGCCGATCTTGAAAAACTTCTTAATGAAGTAAATATGTTCGAAGGAACCAAGCTCTCAATAACCGATGCCGAAAAGATACTGGGACTTATACAAACATTTGAACCTGTTGGAATTGCATCGAGAAGTTTACAGGAGTGTCTGCTCGTTCAAATAAAAAATTCTTCCTTCGATCCATATTACTCCTACCTTGCAGAAAAAATATTAGCAGAGCACTGGGAGGATTTTGTTAACAAACGCTACGAAAATATTCAAAAGGTAATGGATCTTTCCAAGGAAACTCTACGTACCTCGCTGGATATTATTCAGAAGTTAAATCCAAAACCGGGCGAAGGAAATATTGACTCCGAGGAAATGAACCAGGTTACGCCCGACTTTATTATTGATAAAGTTGAAGACAATTACATCGTAACGTTAAACGATAGAAGCGTACCATCGGTTACAATCAGTAAAACATATCTTGAGATGATTGATACCAATAAGCGAAAGAGAAAAATTTCCGAAAGAGAGAAAGAAACACATAAATTCTTGCGCGAAAAGTTTGAATCGGCTAAATGGTTTATTGCATCTCTTCAGCAGCGGCGTCATACGCTAATGAAGATTATGCGGTCGATACTCGAAAAGCAATATAATTTTTTTGAAAGCGGTCCAAAGTTTTTACGCCCTATGATTTATAAAGATATTGCAGATGAAATCGGAATGGATATTTCTACAATCAGCCGCGTGGTTAATGGAAAGTATGTTCAAAGTCCACAGGGTATTCATGAATTAAAATATTTCTTTAGCGAAGGTCTCTCTACTGATAGCGGTGATGAAATTTCTAACAAACATATTAAAGAGCTAATCAAAGAGATTTGCGATAACGAACCAAAGAATAATCCTTATAGCGACGATAAAATTGCCAGCATTCTTCAGGAAAAAGGAATCCACATTGCAAGACGTACAGTTGCGAAATACAGGGAACAACTTATGATTCCCGTTGCACGTCTGCGAAAACAGCTATGATTTTTATTGATGTTATTCTAATAATATTTCTATTCTCATTATTTGCATTTTCACACACGTGGCTCGCCTCGTTAAAAATCAAAAAAAATTTTGTTGAGAAGATGGGGAATAAAATTGCGTTTTACCGCCTCTTCTATAATTCATCCTCAATTATTTTTTTCCTTTTTTTCTATCTTGTATCACCCAGGCCCGACCTGATTGTTTACGACTTACATTATCCATTCGATATTATTACATTTGCACTCCAGATTTTATCGTTTATCGGATTAATCTGGGCGGTTAGAGGAACCAACTTAAAAGAGTTTGTAGGAATTTCTCAGATTGTTAGATATTTAGATGGTAATTACAACGTTTACGATCTGGATGAAAGACAGGTTTTTAGAAAAGACGGTCCATTTAAATTGGTCAGGCACCCTGTATATTTGTTTTCAATTTTGTTTTTGGGATTAAGACCAACAATGGATCTGTTTTACCTGATAATGTTTATTTGTATTACTTTTTATTTTTATATAGGATCTCTTTACGAAGAGAAAAAACTAATTGAGATTTTCGGCAACGAATATCTGGAATATCAAAAATCGGTTCCAAGATTAATCCCTTTTATAAAATAGAAACTAATTGATGACTCATTCGTCAATTGTTCAACAGGAGAATTAAAATGAAGATAAGATCAACAACGATTGTTGGAATTATTAAAGATGGAAATGCAGCATTGGGCGGTGATGGCCAGGTTACTTTAGGTAACACTGTTATGAAGCATAACTCGATGAAAATAAGAAAATTACTTAACGGTAAAGTTATATGCGGATTTGCCGGTTCAACTGCTGATGCATTTACGCTTCTTCAACGCTTTGAAGAAAAGCTTGAACAATACAGCGGAAACGTTTCCCGGGCTGTAGTTGAACTTGCAAAAGACTGGCGTACAGATAAATATTTACGACGGCTCGAAGCAATGCTTGCAATTATTTCCGAAGAGAAAGCTTTTATTGTTTCCGGAACCGGGGATGTTATTGAACCCGAGGATAATATTGTTGCTATTGGTAGCGGGGGAATGTATGCTCTTGCTGCTGCAAAGATGCTTAAAAAATACAGCAAACTTTCAGCAAAAGAAATTGTTGAAGAAGCTCTTAAAACAGCTTCCGAAATCTGTATTTATACTAACGACAAAATTACTGTAGAAGAGATATCTAAATGAGGAAAAAGAAAATGGATAACGGCGAACTAATGAAAAATTTAACTCCTACTCAGATTGTAAAAGAATTAGATAAATATATTATCGGTCAGAACGATGCTAAACGTGCTGTTGCAATTGCTCTTAGAAACAGGTGGAGACGTCAGCAGGTTGAAGAGGGAATTAAAGAAGAAATAATGCCCAATAATATTATTCTTATTGGACCAACTGGAGTTGGCAAAACGGAAATTGCAAGACGGCTTGCTAAATTATCCGGCGCACCGTTTATAAAAGTTGAAGCTTCCAAATACACTGAAGTAGGTTATGTGGGAAGAGATGTTGAATCGATGGTACGTGATCTTACCGAGTTGGCGGTTACAATGGTGCGGTCTGAACAAACTGCCTCTGTTCAGGAGAAGGCAGAGCGTATGGCAGAAGAAAAAATCCTGGATCAATTGATTCCACCTATAAAAAAATCTTCTACCGGAGATGAAAACGGAGAGAATGAGGAAATTCAAAATGAAAAAACACGCGAATGGATGAGAGAAAAATTACGCAGCGGTGAACTTGACGACCGTATGATTGAATTCGACATAACATCTCCCGCATTCGGTATGCAGGTCCTCGGACCAATGGGCATGGATGATATGTCTATGAATCTACAGGAAATGTTCAGCAGTATGATTCCCAAAAAGAAGAAGAAAAGAAAGACAGCAATAAAAGAAGCACGTAAAATTATTGCCCAGGAGGAAGCCGAAAAATTAATTGATATGGAAGCTGTTCAGAAAGAAGCTATTAAACGTGTCCAGGAATCAGGAATTGTTTTTATCGACGAGATAGATAAAATTGCCGGCGCTAAAAGTCAGCAAGGACCCGATGTTTCCCGCGAAGGAGTTCAGAGGGATCTGCTTCCTATTGTTGAAGGTTCTACAGTGAATACTAAATATGGATCGGTTAAGACCGATCATGTTTTGTTTATTGCATCAGGTGCGTTTCATGTATCAAAACCTTCGGATTTAATTCCTGAACTTCAGGGCCGGTTTCCAATTCGTGTTGAACTAAAGAGTTTAACGGAAGAAGATTTCATAAAGATTCTTACTCTTCCCCAAAATGCATTGCTAAAACAATATACTGCACTTCTTCAAACGGAAGGTGTTGTAATTAAATTTACTGATTCTGCAATAAAGGAAGTTGCAAAAACAGCTGCTCTGGTTAATGATCAGGTCGAAAATATTGGCGCAAGAAGGTTGCATACAATTCTTACAACATTACTGGAAGATATTTTGTTTGAAGTGCCGGATAAAATGCCTAAATCCGAAGTAGAAATTTCCGGCGAGATGGTTAACAGTAAATTAGATAAGATTGTTAAGAACAGAGATTTGAGTAAATATATTTTATAATAAGATTAGAAAGGAATGCGTAGTGAATTATAAATCCGTATTTATTATTGTTTTGTTGACGGTTCCGTTTGTAAGATGTTCAAATAATAATACTGATGAGATTGTAAATCTGGGCGCCGCAAAGAAAGTTGTTCAGAATTATTATGAGTCCAGTAATTACGAAAGAGATTGTAAAGTAATTATAGATAAAGCAATAGATCATATTAATGGGTTGACATTATCGGAAAGGCCGACAGTTATATTTGATATTGATGAAACATCGCTGGCAAATTATCAGCACATAAAAGAAATTGATTTTGGATATTATTACGATATCTGGCTTGAATGGCTTAAACAATCGGATGCGGTTGCAATTCCGCAAACAAAAAGATTTTACGATTTTCTGCTTACCAAGAATATTGATGTGATTTTTATCTCCGGAAGGAATGACGATTCTTACCAGGCAACATTAAAAAATCTATTTGATCAGGGTTATACAAAATTCGATACAGTTATAGTTCGAAACAAAGACGAACGGAATTTATCAGCCTCAGAATTTAAACTTGCTAAAAGGAAGGAACTCACTCAAAAAGGATTCAACATAATTGCAAATATCGGTGATCAGATGAGTGATTTTTATGGAGGGTATTCCGGCTACATTATTAAACTTCCGAACTATCTTTATTTAATAGATTAGCTTTTTGTTTATTATCTTTGAGCTAAGTTTATACTTTATTTAAAGAGCTTCACATTTCATAACAATTCTTTGAAGTATGGCGGAACAAAATCTTAAAACGGCTATTGTTGTCGGAGCAACTGGTCTAATAGGAAAGCTTCTTGTTAAAAAATTACTGAATGATACTCGATATAGTAGCGTAAAAGTTTTTACAAGAAGAACAACTGGAATTAAGAATCCTAAACTTCTTGAATATGTAGTAGATTTTAATTTGATCGAAATGTGGGGAGATAAAATTTCCGGTGACGAATTATTCTCCGCACTCGGCACAACAATTAAACAAGCCGGTAGTAAAGAGAAACAATATCTTGTTGATTATACTTATCAATATGAAATTGCAAAAGCGGCAGCTGAAAATCATGTTCAAAAATATTTTCTTGTCTCTTCAATTGGTGCAAACAGGTTCTCACCAAATTTTTATCTTAGAATGAAAGGTTCTCTTGATTATGCTGTGTCTGAAATGCCTTTCAGTAAAATTGTAATATTTCAACCGGCAGCTCTTATTGGTGAAAGAGAAAAACCAAGACCGGGGGAGAAAATTGGAATTACAATATCAAATTTTGTTAGTAGAATAATTCCATCATTAAAAAAATACAAACCCATAAAAGCAGAGAAAGTTGCCGATGCAATGATAAATGCAGCTAATGATTCTACTCATGAGAAATTAATTGTATATAAATCCGATCAAATAAATCTTATTGCCGAATGAAATCAAAAATTAGATGGGGAATTATTGGCTGCGGGGATGTAACAGAAGTAAAAAGCGGACCCGGATTTCAGAAATCGGAAGGTTCTGAACTTATTGCCGTAATGAGAAGGAATGGAAAACTTGCAGAAGATTATGCAAGGCGCCACAATGTGCCCAAATGGTATTATGATGCAAACAAATTGATAAACGATCCCGATGTTGATGCTGTTTACATTGCAACGCCCCCATCGACACACAAAGAATATACCATTGCTGTGGCTTCAGCGGGTAAACCTGTTTATGTTGAAAAACCGATGGCACTTAATTATCACGAATGCACCGAAATGGTTGAGGTTTGCCGGAAATATAATGTTCCTCTTTTTGTTGCATATTACAGAAGAGCGTTACCACGATTCTTAAAAGTTAAGTCCCTTCTGGAAGATAATAGAATAGGAGAAGTTCGTTCCGTCTCAATTAAGTTTTTTCAGCAGACAACCAATAAAGATTTAAGTCCGGATAACTGGCGTGTTGATCCATCCATTGCCGGTTGCGGTTACTTCTGCGATCTCGGCTCTCATATGATCGACCAATTCAATTCTTACTTGGTAAAATTAGCGATGCTTCGGGTTACGCTTCCAATCAATCAAAACTATATAAAGCAGAGGATACTGTCTCTGCAACATTTATATTCGAGAACGGAATCTGTGGTAATGGTATCTGGTCGTTTAGTGCATATAACAATTTTGATGAAACAGAAATACTTGGTTCTAAAGGGAAAATAAGCTATCCAACATTTTCAAATGGACCGATAAGACTCTATATTGATAATAGCATAGAAGAAATTGATATTGAACATCCACAGCATGTTGCGCAACCGCTTATTCAATTAGTAGTAAACGACTTATTGGGCAAAGGTATTTCTCCGAGCAACGGTGACGCTGGCGCTCATACAAGTTTGATAATGGATAAAATTCTTGGTCGAAGATAAAAGTTTTCTTTGAATCAATATTCTAACTTAACACAAACAAGTTCATAACCAATACATAATATGATTGAAGAAGTAAAAGCATGGGTTATATCTGCAACAATGGGCTACGGGCATCAGCGTGCCGTTTATCCATTGAGAGATATTGCAGAAGAAAACATAATCACTGTCGGTGCCGGTGAAGCTGCATCGAAGAATGAAGAAAAACTCTGGAAGCGAGTGCTTGGCGCTTATGAATTTATGTCGCGCGCTAAAGGAATTCCAATTATTGGAAAACCAATTTTCAATTTATTGGATGCATTACTGCACATACCTTCCTATTACCCGATGAGGGATTTATCTAACGCAACATTCCAGGTTGACTTGCTCGAATCGAGTATAATAAAAGGATTATGTTCTGCAATGCTCGAAAAAGTTAAAACAAAAAATTTGCCGATTGTTACATCCTTCTATGCATCCGCTATTGCTGCAGATATGAAAGGTTTCCATAATGTGTATTGTATTATATGTGATGCGGACTTGAACCGTGTTTGGGTTGCCCGTCAACCATGGGAAAGTAGTATTCACTACTTTGCTCCTTGCGGTAAAGCTGCACAGCGATTAAAAGCTTATGGCGTACCCGATGAAAGAATTTTTATTACCGGGTTTCCGCTGCCGACTGAATTAATTGGTGGTGAAGAGATGCCCACACTGAAAAAAAATCTTGGACGGCGGCTTGTTAACCTCGATCCAAGAAAAGTATTCAGGGGTCGGCACGAAAAAAATGTTGAGCATTTTTTAGGCAGGAACAACTATCATGATAATGTTAAGAGTAAATTAACCTTATCATATGCTGTGGGTGGTGC
>JBBIHP010000124.1:0-7328 GCA_037446915.1 Ignavibacteria bacterium | reverse complement strand
AGAAATATTTTTTTACTCTCTTTCTCATTATAAATAAATTCTTAAATTTGAGCGGTCAATCTTAGTATAACTATAAAGAAGGTGAATTAATGATTAATTATATCGGTAGATTTAATGTAATTCCGTCACTGCCAGAAAAATTAGAACCGCTACGCGAAATAGTTTTTAATTTATTCTGGACCTGGAATCATGATGCAATCGATCTCTTCAGACGACTCGATGGAAAATTATGGGATGAGACTTATCATAACCCTGTTCTTATGCTTGGAAAAATTTCCCAGGAAAGATTGAACGAAGTTTCCAATGACGACAGCTTTATCTCTCACATGAACCGTGTCTATGTTCAACTGAACGTTTATATGGAAGAGAAAACCTGGTATCAGAAAAATTTTAAGTTCGATAAAGAAAATGTAATCGCTTACTTCTCGGCTGAGTTTGGACTGACTGAATGCCTCCAGATTTATTCAGGTGGATTGGGAGTATTATCAGGCGACCATCTGAAATCTGCGAGTGATATCGGTCTTCCTTTAGTTGGTGTCGGTCTTTGTTATAAGGAAGGATACTTCCAGCAATATTTAACCTCCGATGGCTGGCAGCAGGAAAAATATGAACTGACCGATTTCTATAATCAACCTATGACACTTGTTCTTAATGAAGATAAATCCCCGCTTAAAATTGAACTCGATTTCCCCGGAAGGAAAGTCTATATACAGATCTGGAAAATTCAGATCGGAAGGATTCCATTATTTTTACTTGATACCAATGTCCCTGAAAATACTCCCGAAGATAAATTTATAACCCGGGCTCTATACGGCGGTAATAACGAAACCCGTATTCAACAGGAAATTGTGCTTGGCATCGGCGGTATCCGCGCTCTACATGCAATGGGTATTAAACCGATTGTATGCCATATGAATGAAGGGCACTCGGCTTTTCTTGCTTTAGAGAGAATTAGAATGCTGATGAAACTCTTTAACCTTTCTTTTAAAGAAGCTCGCGACGTTAATTTCTACTCTAATGTATTTACAACACATACACCGGTTCCGGCTGGTATCGATATCTTCCCGAATGAAATGATCGAAAAATATTTTGCTGGTTATTACCGTCATGAACTCGGAATAAGCGATAAGGATTTTTATAGTCTTGGCACAATCATTAAGGATAAAGCTCCAAGCAATTATAATATGGCTCACCTCGCTATGAATATGTCCGGCTATGTAAACGGTGTAAGTAAACTCCACGGAAAAGTTTCTAAGAAAATGTGGCAGTCGGGATTCCCGGAGGTTCCGTTCGAAGAAATTCCGATCGATTACGTTACCAATGGCGTTCATATCCATTCTCATTTATCGAATGATATGCAGGAATTACTCTACCGATACCTTGGTGAAAAATTTATGCGCAATCCTGCCGATGTTGATACCTGGAAGAGAATAGATGAAATACCCGATGAAGAATTATGGCGAACTCACGAAAGAAGACGCGAACGTTTAGTTGCATTTGCACGTAAGCGTCTTAAGAAACAGATTATCAACCGCGGCGGTTCTTCTTCAGAAATTAATGCTGCAAAAGAAGTTCTTGATGCATCTGCTCTTACAATCGGATTTGCCCGGCGCTTTGCAACTTATAAACGCGCTACTCTAATATTTAAAGATATTGAACGGCTAATAAGTATTATCGCTAATCCCGATTATCCGGTTCAGTTTATCATTGCTGGTAAAGCTCATCCAAAGGATGAGGAGGGAAAGAAACTGATTCAGGAAATTATCGCCGTTACAAAAGAGCATTATTTAAGAAAGAAAATTGTCTTCCTCGAAAATTATGATATGAATGTTGCCCGCTATATGGTTGAAGGTTGCGATGTCTGGCTTAATAATCCGAGAAGACCTCTTGAGGCAAGCGGTACTTCGGGAATGAAAATTATTGCTAACGGTGGACTAAACTTAAGTGTGCTGGATGGATGGTGGGATGAAGCTTATAACTATCACGTTGGCTGGCGTATTGGCAACGGCGAGGAATATGATAACCTCGATTATCAGGATGAAGTAGAATCACGCCTGATTTATGAAATGATTGAAAAGGAAATCGTTCCATTGTTCTATAATAGAAGTGAAGGTAAACTTCCACGTGGCTGGATACAAATGATGAAAAATTCGATGAAGCAGTTGGGACCTGTATATAATACTCACCGCATGGTTCAGGAGTATGCTAAGAAATTTTATTTTGCTTCTTACGAAAAACGTCATGAATTAATGGAGAATAACTGGCAGAAGGGAAGAGCTTACTCTGAATGGAAAAATAAAGTCTACGATAACTGGAATAAGGTTAAGTTTATTTCGATACTGGAAGAAGAAAAAAATGGTGACCTTAAGGTTGGGCAGAAATATCCAGTTGTTGCTGAGGTTGAACTTGGGGACTTAACTCCCGATGATGTTGATGTTCAGATCTATTATGGTAAGGTTGAAAACGGTTCGACTGATGATCGTCTGTTTTCTAATATGACTTGCAACCCTAAAAAGAATAAATCAGGCAGATATTCTTACCGCGGCGAGATTGAATGCAGAGATACAGGTCAATTCGGATTTACATTACGCATTCTGCCTAAGAATAATATTCTGATCAATAAATTTGAATTGGGTCTAATCCGCTGGGCGTAAGGGGAGTACTTGCGTATATTAACACTGGATGCTTGATTGCTTTATTGATTGAATGAATGTAAGGATATTTGAAATAGATTAAAATGCTTGATGAAGAAATCTTAAACCGGAATAAAAATCTTAACAGATCATTCAGGAAACTTGAGGTTTGGAAACTATCTGTAGAACTATTTCGATATGAGTTTGAGTTATTTTCTAATATTAAAATTGATTTGAAGCTTAAATCCCAAATTCTTGATTCCGCCTCCTCGGTTCATAGTAATATTGCCGAAGGACATTCGAGAAGATCAAAGAAAGAACTTGTAAGGTTTATTGAAATTGCATTAAGTTCATTAGCCGAAAATTATTCGCAAATGTATGCTATTTTTACAACTGGAATTATTGATAAAGATATTTTTGATCGGTACGATGATAAATGTTTTGAACTGGAGAATAAATTAATAAAGTTCATTAAATCATTAATTAACAAATCAATGTCTGACGAAGATTGGCGTACCGATTATTAGAATAGTAATCTCAATCAATCAGCCAATCATCCAAGCAAACATTTATTAGATGGTTATTATATGCTCTTAGAAACATTGGATTTGAAAACCAAAGACGTCCTTATCTATTCACAGAATACGTTTAATTTCAATGATAGTTTTAAGATTATCTTTAAAAATGAGAAGAAAAAATTTCCAAGAAGAATTACCTATTTTGATGTATGCAATTATGTTAAAGATCCGGCTCCTAAAAACTTGATTATCTACCGGTTACTGACAAACATTCATCATCTCGATGCATATACTACAAAGTATGGCTACTTCATTAAAATAAACGGAAGGATGGAACTGATTTACTTTGACCCGATCTTTGCAATAAAAGATTTGCGTCACCTGCGCTTTGAATTAGATCCGAATAGATTCAGATTTAAAATTCAGCAGGTTGGTCTTACTTCTCTTACACGATGGGAAAGCGAACCCGACTTCGCAGAGGTCTATAGCTTTGATCTTAAAGCCATTGAGGCTCAGAATCAGAATGATAAGATTTATGCCGATGCAATCTTTGCAATCGATCCGGATTTTTCGGAAAAAGAGTTAGAAGAACCCAGCAAGAATCTCGATGCTGCAAAAAAATATATTCCAGATCAAACTCCTGCAAAAGAACCCATTACATCATTGAATAATATTGAAGAAGATAAAACAACTCCTGTTAAAGTTGTAACTCCAAATCCACCTCAAGCAGCTAAAGCAGTTGACTTAAGAGAAGAAATAATTGCTTTACTTAAACAGGCACTCAATATTGAAAATGAGACTTCAACGCATTCAAAATACCCTTCTCAGGAATTGACTTCTAAAAAGGAAGTAACTGATCAGGTACAGAATGTATTCGACTTATTTAAAACTACAAACAAATCCGATGAACTTACTGAACGTGAAAAAGAGTCCGTTATATTAAGGTTTAATAAAAAATCATGATTTCTATTCTTTTCAGCATATTAACTTTTTATAAAGTGTCATGCAGAACCCTGATTCAGCATCTGAGTAAACACCAGTGTGCTTTGTAACAATTAGATTCCGAATCAAGTTCGGAATGACACAAGTCCTCCATGGCATGCTGAACCCCGTTTCAGCATCTGTTTCAAAATAATAGTTAAAGCCACCTGTCATGCTGAACCCCGTTTCAGCATCTGTGTCTTATCTTTGTAACAATCAACCACGAACCAAGAACCAACAAAAAAGAACTAAGCTTGCCCACCGTCTTCCGCCTGAGGCGGATAAATTTTGGCGGGAACCTTTAGTCCTGAGCTTTCCGAGCAAACCCTGAGCCTGTCGAAGGGGAGGAATATCCGAAGGACGATCAGTCAATCAAGTTTGTAATTCATCATCTCCATTATTCCACCATTCCATCTATCCATCATTCCTCCATTTTACCTCCTAATATTCATAACAATTTTTTAATTAAAATCACTATTTAATAAATAAAAATTTTTATTATATTATAATCCAAATTCAAGGGCAGATATAAGTTTATATTGTTTAAGAGGGCGTATCAATTAATCCATTCCCACTATCTTTTTCTTGTTAGTGTGACTAACTGTAGCGGAGCTGTATTTAATAGCATAAATAATATTTATTGTATTTGATGGACAATAGTAAAAAAATATATCACAACATCTCGGCAGAAGCTAAGTTACTGGAGTCGATAAAACTATATTTTGCTGCAAAAGAATTAAAAAGAGCCGCATTAAAAAATATGTATCCGGATTTATCCATAAGTGAAATAGAATTAAAATTAAGAGAAATTTTTAACCGTGCCGGAAAATAATTTATTTTTCATTTTTTTAGAAAGAATTGAAAAATCGGGAATAGAATATTTTATAGGTGGCTCTGTTGCTTCAATTGTGTATGGTGAACCAAGATTAACACATGATATTGACCTGATAATGCACATTCACAAATCTGAAGTAAAAAAAATCTTATTAAATTTTCCTGATGATCAATTTTATCTTCCACCGGAAGAATCGATGATTTCAGAAATTTCACTCGGTGAGAAAGGTCATTTTAACATTATACATAATTCAACTGGCTTTAAAGCCGATATTTATTTTGTTGGTAATGATTTACTCCATAAATGGGCGCTTGAGAATAAACGTATTATAAAATTTATGGAAATGAACCTTCCTATCGCACCTCCTGAATATATAATTATAAAGAAATTGATTTTTTATAATGAAGGTAAATCAATAAAGCATATTGATGATATCCGTGGAATTTTACGTGAATCCAGTGAATTAATAAATTATGAGACTCTTACTACTTTTTTAACAAAATACAATGTAAGCAAAACATATAACCTCTATTTTAATTCTAACTCAAATACAAATTAGTTTTTTCATCCAATACCATTTTTAACTTACTGATTACTATTCTTGTAGCTATCTCATAACTTAACACATACAACCTATGACACTCAAACAACAATTACTCTCAAAAATTAACTCCAAATCCGCCGCTATCCGAATTGGCTGTGTCGGAACAGAAATGAGTAACGCGTGACCAGTAACATTTAACGAGTTGCATACGAATGAAATCTCATAAAGATCTCGATGTTTGGAATAGAGCCATTGATTTAGTAACAATTATCTATGATGTTACAAAGAAATTTCCTAAAGCTGAAATCTACGGTATTACAAATCAAATTAGACGGGCAGCTGTTTCCATTCCTTCTAACATTGCTGAAGGTGCAGCTCGTAAACATGCAAAGGAATTTGTGCAATTTTTGTATGTTTCACTCGGAAGTGCGTCTGAATTGGAGACGCAATTGCTTATAAGTAAAAATCTGAAATTTCTATCTGATGATGTTTCAGAAAATATTCAGAAAGAAATAGACGCTATAAGAAAAATGATTATTGGCCTGATTCATAGCCTGGAAAATAAAATTTAATAATTGTCACTTCTTACGTGTCACTCGTCACTTTTAAAATGTCACTCGTTACACGTCACTCGTCACTACTTAATAAATAGGTGAAAATGGATTACAAATCTCAATTACTTAGCAAAATCTCTTCCCGCTCAGCTACAATCGGAATCATCGGAATGGGCTACGTTGGACTCCCGCTCGCTCTTACTTTCGCTGAGAAGGAATTCACCGTTGTCGGTTTCGATATCGACGAAAACAAGATTCCTCTCCTTAATAAGGGAGAGAGCTATATCAAACATATCGAATCATCCAGAATCCAGCTTGCCCGCGGCCTTTCTGGCGGGAATCAAATATCCAGTAACCGCTTCTCTGCTACATCGGATTTTTCTAAATTGATCAATGTCGATGTTATTATTATCTGCGTGCCTACACCGCTCGATGAACACCGTGAACCGGACCTTACTTATATCGAAGAATCCGGAAAGGAAATTGCTAAATACCTTAAAGAAGGACAGCTCGTTGCACTCGAATCATCAACTTATCCGGGAACGACCGATGAAGTCCTATTACCAATTCTTGAACATGGTATTAGTGCCGTCGTAGGTTTGGAACTTGATGACGAAGAATCAATCGGCGTCCCTAAACGTAATATGAAAGTCGGAGAGAACTTCTTCCTCGCATTTAGCCCTGAACGCGAAGATCCCAATAATCCGGACTATACTACTTCCACAATCCCTAAAGTAGTAGGCGGCGTTACTCCTAACTGCCTCGAAGTTGCTACCGCTCTCTACGATCAGGTAATTGTGAAAACTGTTCCTGTAAGCTCTGCCCGTGCCGCTGAAGCAACAAAATTACTGGAAAATATTTTCCGCTCGATTAATATAGCATTGGTCAACGAACTCAAAATGGTCTTCGATAGAATGGAAATTGATGTGTGGGAAGTAATTAGAGCTGCCGCTACTAAACCGTTCGGATTTATGGAGTTCCATCCCGGCCCCGGACTCGGAGGTCACTGTATCCCGATCGATCCGTTTTATCTAACATGGAAAGCACGTGAATATGATATCAGCACCAAGTTTATTGAACTTGCCGGCGAGATCAATACTTATCAACCCTACTATGTTATTGAAAAAACAAGAGATGTATTAAATCAGAACGGTATTCCTCTTAGTAAGTCAAAGATTTTGCTTGTTGGCATCTCGTATAAGAGAAACATTGATGATATGCGCGAATCACCGTCACTTAAATTGATCGAACTCTTCAGATCGA
>JBBIHP010000123.1:0-7463 GCA_037446915.1 Ignavibacteria bacterium | reverse complement strand
GTTAGACTTTTTAACCCCGAACAAAAATTAGATAAGAAGGACGATCTGCTGATTGAAAATGGTGTAATTAAAAAAATAGGTGGACTTACTGAATCAGACTTAAAATCATCACAAGTATTTGAGTTTGAAAATAAAATTTGTATCCCCGGTTTATTTGATATGCATGTTCACTTAAGAGAGCCGGGTCGTGAAGATGAAGAGACAATTGAAACAGGAAGTAATGCAGCAGCAGCCGGTGGGTTTACTGGTGTTGCTTGTATGCCAAACACTAACCCGGATATTGATTCTGCCGAGATTGTAAGGTTTATAAAAGAGAAATCTAAGAATCATCTTGTTAATGTTTATCCGGTTGCAGCGGCAACATTAAATAGAAAAGGGGAAGCACTCTCGCCTATGTTTGAGCTGATTGAATCGGGTGCAGTGGCTTTTTCTGATGACGGAACAGTAATTAAAACGGCTGCTGTATTAAGAAGTGTAATGGAATATTCTAAAATGTTCGATACACCAATCATTGAACATTGCGAGGATGATTCTTTATCCGATGGAGCAATGAACGAAGGATTAACTTCTACATTATTAGGTCTGCCGGCAATTCCAAATGTTGCAGAAGATTTAATTGTTGCCCGAGATATTATGATGGCAGAATTTATTGGCGCCAGAATTCACATTGCTCATATTAGTACTAAAGGTGCAGTCGATCTGGTTAGACAGGCAAAGAAAAAAGGAATAAAAGTTACTGCAGAAGTTACACCACATCATTTCACGCTTACTGATGATAACATTAAGTCATTCGATACAAATTTCAAAATGAGTCCTCCACTTAGAACACGTGCAGATATTGATGCAATTATAGAAGGACTTAAAGATGGAACAATTGACGTAATTGCAAGCGATCATGCACCTCATTCAATAGAAGAGAAGGAGATGGAATTTATTTATGCTCCAAATGGAATCGTGGGACTCGAAACTACATTGGGATTAGTATTAAGCGAATTAGTTCATAAAAAACATCTTACACTTGAACAGGCAGTCGAAAAACTTTCAATTAACCCCAGAAAAATTCTTAAAATATCTACACCCCGGATTAAAGAGGGAGAAAAAGCTGATCTAACCATTTTAGATGAAGATTTAATCTGGACGGTGGATATTTCTAAATTCAAATCGAAGTCTAAAAATTCTCCGTTTGATAAAAGACTTATGACCGGCAGATCTGTTGCCGTAATCAATAACAACAAATTGTTCTACGAGGATAAGTTTATCGAGATCTGACTTCAAATTATCTAATCACTTTTGTATATAAAAAAGTACACTATTCATCTTTCAAGCCTTCAATTTGGCTTCTTTTTCCCATTTTAGATTGGCATTCATATTGGATTAATAATTACAAAGAATGTTCAACATTTATTCCGGAGGGGAAAATGAAAACCGCAAGAAAATTATTTTTAGCCTTAACCTTAATAGCAGGATTTACAATAACCGGGTGCGATGAATTCGGTGATTACTTTTATGACGATCGTCCGCCATCACCTCCAAAAGGGATTTATACTGTAACAGGAGATAACCGAGTCGATATTTTCTGGAAAGAAAATCCCGAAGGCGATGTAGCCGGTTATAACGTTTACTACAGCTATTCATTTAATGGCAAGTACACATTAATAGGAAGTACTTATAAAAATTCATTTATTGACTATGGAGCTAAAAACGGAACAACCTACTATTATGCCGTTACTGCATACGATTACAATAACAACGAAAGCGATTTAAGTAACGAAGTTATTTACGATACTCCACGCCCTGAAGGATTTAACCAGGCGATTTTTGATTATAATCGGTCACCAAATAATTCGGGTTACGATTTTAGTAAATATCTGGTTGTTCCTTATAATTCGGATGCAGCCGATATGTTCTTTGAAAACTTTAACGGGAAATATTATCTGAACGTCTGGGATGATTCTGATATTCAGGACATGGGAACAACAAATGATATCTGGGATATAAGTTATGCGCCTTCAACCGGCTGGGTGCCTTTAAAACCAAATGAAAATGTTAAATATGTTGAAGCAAAAGTTGGTCATACTTATGTTATATGGACATGGGATAATCACTATGCTAAGGTTAGAATAAAAAATATAGTTAATGACAGGATGGTATTCGACTGGGCATACCAGTTAGTTGAAGGTAACAGAGAATTGAAGAGGATGGTAAATGGAAATGTTAGAAATGTTGCTGAACAGGTTAAAAAGAACCATTAACAATTCTTTGAAAATCAACTTAATTATAAAGCATACCCCAAAAGGTATGCTTTTTTATTTCTTTTAATTTATTTTGACATAAGGCAAAAATGAAGTCTTCAAAAAGCAAAGTGAGAATAAAAATTTCCATATTATTAATCGGCTTTATCCTGTCGACTTCAATATTTTCTATTGCACAGGAAACAAAAAGCAGAGAAATAAATAAACTTCTTATCAAAATAGAAGAGGGACTTAGCACCGGTTCTGTTGATAAGTTTTCAGTTTATTTTAATTCAAGAAATTATTTGAGCCTTGCAAACGGTTCGAGCGGTTACTTTAGTTCAAATCAAGCATACTACATTATTAAAGATTACTTAAGTATTTATAAACCAATTTCATTCAAGTTTACAAACGTTGTTCAGGAAACAAACAGTCCCTTTGCCGCCGGTAATCTTAAATATAATAATAACGGAATCCGGGGTAATGCAACCGTATTTGTTACATTTCAATTGATTGATAATCAGTGGCGTATTTCTCAAATCACCATTAATTAAAGTTGATGAGTATAAAAAACCTTTTACTGAATAAGAGAAACCATTTACTTCTAATTTTTATTCCGGCCTTTATAATCTCCGGCATCTTAGAACCTATATTAAAAAATAATAGAATTGAAAATTGGGAGAATACTTTAATTGAAAATGTGATTAGTAATGAGTATAAAATTACAGATGTAATTAATGGTAAAATTAAAAAATTAATCAGGAGCAAAAACGATCTAAAAAATAATTTACGTATCGGGTTAGAGAGCAGTAGTATTAAAAATTGTTTCGCTGTTATTAATGAAAATACTTATGCAGAATATACCATACAGGTTAATGATGAAAATAAACCTGTCTGCTGGAATAATAAACTGATATTCGAAAAACAAGACTTTGATTCTCTCTCAACAGAGTTTGGACAGGTTTATTTTATTAGGAAGGATTTATCCACATTTATTTTTGTTGCCGATACATTAATCACAAAATCAAAAAAGTATTTTCTTCTTATTAGCCGGGAATTGGAAAAACATTATAAGCTGGATTCAAAAACATTTACATTTTCCAACCTAAGCGATCGACTTTCAAAACTAATTTCGACAAACATAGAAATTGATTATAACCGGAGAGCGGTATTATCTAAAGACGGGCGGAAGCATTCTTTTAACATATTGAATAACTATAATAATAAGATTGGAGTTGTTACTTTTGATAAACCTTCTCTGGATATATCAGTGAAGGAATTAGAAGAAACCTTTAATGGAGTGCAGTCAATTCTTGTTTTACTTATTTACTTATCTATAGGAATAATTGGTTATAGAAAGTACAAAGCCATTACAAATAAATTTATTCAATTCTCAATCCTGCTATTGTACTTAGCTATTTTACGGGTAATGCTTTTCTATTTAGGGATTCCTTCTGCATTCATCCATAACGAACTTACTGATCCTTCAAATTTTTCGTCGTCATTCGCATTCGGTGTTGTCCGATCTCCACTCGATTTTTTTATTTCTGTGTTTGGATTGTTTGTTGTTATAATTATCGGTTTTAGTCAGCTTAACAGTTATCTTGAATCCAGAATTACAAAAAGAAACATTTATAGATTCACATTAGTGTTCATGATTTCTGCATTCATTATTATGATAATGTATCGCAGTGTTGGAGCTTCATTAAGAAGCGTTGTCTTCGATTCAACAATAAGATATTTCAAAGAGTTTTCTTTAATTCCATCACCGGCAATATTATTGATGGATCTTAACATTTTATTGCTCGGTTTCTCGGTATTAGTTATTTCCCTCTTATTACTAAAGTGGAGTTTCTCGGAATATCCTTCAGCCCGTTTTGATTTAAAATCAGTATTAATATTATTTGCTGTATTTCAAATTTTGGGTTTAACATTCGACCTGTTCCAGGTGCAGCCACAAGGCACTCCGCTTATTAGAGCATTATTTATTACACTATTGTTTCTGCTTGGTTATTTATCCTTTAGAAAAGTACATAAGGGAATTTATTACGTTTATTACGGATTTGCTACGTCTGTAATAATTGTGAGTCTGTTTGTCTATTATAATTCCGAGATAGAAAGGGAATCTCTAAAAACAGTTGCATACGATCTTACAAGAAGAAACCAGAGCATTTATGAGTTTATAATTTATCAAACACTTATTCAATCTAAAGAAGATGATGAAATAATACGGTATGGTGAAGGTGAAGTAAATTATTCTTCAATTGCATTTGAAATGTGGAATAAAAGTCTCCTCTTCCGCGAAAACATTCCCTCATCAATTTCTATTTTTAATGAAGCGAGTGAACTGCTTGGAAGATTTAGTAATTATACTTCAACACTAAATGTTAATCCGGACAAATATTTGCCCGGCGGAAATGATCAACCGAAAATTTACATCGAGAAAAATTTATATGGTTCCGATGAAATGTTGATTGGTGTAACGCAATTAAACGGAATAAATGGGACGAAGAAATATTTAGTAGCAACAGCACTTTTTAATAATTACTATTTAGGCGAAGAAGTCTTACCAAAATTTTTAACAGTTACGCGTGAGGGAATGACTTCTGCAACGGATTATAAGAACCTGAAAATATTTGTCTTTTCTTATAACGCACTTGTTAATACTTATGGCAACGTATTTCTTAATAGTTCCGAGGCATCAGAATTATTAGCCGGTGTAAATGAAGAGATAAATGAAACATGGAAAAGAATAGATATAAAAGGGGAATCGCATCTTGTATTTATTTTAAGACCCCGCGAAAGAAACAAAGAGATAATTGCCGTAGCATTAGAAGAAAGGCGTTTTGCCTGGAATTTATCAAACTTCTTTAAAGTATTTTTTGTACACGCACTAATAATTTTATTTTCATTTCTAATTTATGCGGTGCGTAATTTTGGTAAGTGGAAAGAATATTTTCAGAGTTATAAAACCAAACTTACATTTGCATTCATTCTTGTATCTGTAGTCCCTCTTCTAATTATTGCAGCTTATATCCGGAATATCAACGAAACTAAAAATGAAGAATTATTAAATAGTTATTTAAATGCCTATGCGGAGCAAATCAATTTATATTATAATAAGTACAACACTGCTTCAAATCTCTCTTTGCAATCTCTCTTCGAAAAAGCTAATAAAGATTTGAATATAAATTTCAATTGCTACGATGAGAATAAATTAGTCTTTTCAACACAGAAATATTTTTATGAATCCGGTATTCTTTCGTCAACATTAAATCCGGATCTCTATGTTAATTCAATATTAATGGGCAGTAATAAAGTATTTCTAAAAGAGAATTCAAACGGTGAAAATTATTTTTCAATGTATCTGAATTTAGGAAGCTCATCCGAACCGCTCTTTATCAATATTAACACACTAATGAATTCGGTGTCTATACCTTTAACAGATGTTGAGCTTGATATTTTCCTTTTCGGTATACTCGCTGTAGCATTGGTGCTGTTAATCTTTTTCAGTACCATTCTTGCAGATCAGATTTCATCTCCAATCCGCAGATTAACACATGCTACAAGATCAATAGGTGGCGGCGACCTTAACTTCGAAATTGATGATCGGGGTTCAGGGGAAATTGGAGAACTGGCAAAAGGTTTTAATATGATGATTCGTAAATTAAAGAAGAGTCAGATTGAACTGGCACAGCTTGAAAGGGAAACAGCATGGAAGGAAATGGCTAAACAGGTTGCTCACGAAATTAAAAATCCCCTTACACCAATGAAACTTTCCGTACAGCAATTAATGGCTGCTTACCGTGATAAATCGCCAAAGTTCGATGAGATTTTTAGCAAAGTTACAAATACAGTTATAAATCAGATCGAAGCATTAAAGAATATTGCGTCGGAGTTTTCAAGTTTTGCTCGTATGCCCAAATTATCAATCGAGAGAATTAATATAATTCCTATTATCAATGAAACAGTAAATTTATTTGCAGATGAAAAAGGAAAAATAAGTTTAAAATGTAACACGGATTCAATTTTTGTAAATGCTGATGCAGATCATTTGAGCCGTGCAATTATAAATCTTGTCAGAAATTCACTTCAAGCTAATTCTTCGGTTGTGGATGTGATTGTAAATACCCGGTTGGATTCATGCGAAATTAGAATTCAAGATAACGGAACAGGAATAAGTCCTGATATTTCCGATAAAGTATTTGAAGATAGTTTTACAACAAAACCAAAAGGGATGGGACTTGGATTAAGTATGGCAAGAAAATTTATTGAAAGTATCGGCGGCGATATTTCAATTGAAAAATCTTCTTCGGAAGGGACTACATTTTTAATTATTATTCCTGTTGCTGGTTGATGAAGAAATTAACTCCATATCAAGAAGCTGCATTGGATTACAAATCCAATATTTTACTTTCTGCAAATGCCGGTTCCGGTAAAACATTTGTTCTTTCCAAACGTTTTGTTGAGATTCTATTAAATGAGGAAGTGGGAATTGAAAACATTGTAGCAATTACATTCACTGATAAAGCTGCCGGTGAACTCAACAAAAAAATAGCCGATGAATTTGAACTGCGAATTAAATCAGAATCTGATGAGAACAGACTAAAGAAGCTTGAGCAATTAAGACGACAATTGGTATCTGCAAATATTTCAACTATCCATTCGTTCTGCATAAATATTTTAAAGGAATTTGCTCCCGAAGCCGGGATTGATGCTAATTTTATCCCTATTGATCAATCAACATCCGATGAATTGATTTCTTTATGTATTGAAGAGTCGCTTGCTAAAATGATTTCTGATGAAGTGTATGAGAATTCTATTAAATATCTGGTTAGATTCTTTGCTTCTAAGAATCAACTTGCTCAAAAAATAAATGAAGCAATTGGACAGAGAAAGATTATTACGCAGCATATCATTGACTATTATAATAAAGACAAATCTGATTTTATCTTATATCAAAAAAATATTTTTGAAAAATATTTCAATCATCTGTTCGGCAGCAAAATATTTTGTTTGGCTGATGATGTTACCCTGATTAATGATTTTGTTCTGAAAAGAAAACCCGAAAATGAAATTGCACTCAAAATTCTTCCTTTACCGGCACAGATTAAAAATGCAAAATCGATCCATGAAAAAATTAAAATACTTGATGAAATAAGTGATTTAATATTAACGCAGAAAGAAGAAGTAAGAAACCGAGGATACCTTGCATGGGAACGGGAAACTTTC
>JBBIHP010000122.1:0-7478 GCA_037446915.1 Ignavibacteria bacterium | reverse complement strand
ATCCTTCTTTAACCAGTTGCAATAATTTTCGTTTGCTCATTACTGTGTAGCTTAAATTGAGCCGTGCAAATTCAATCTGCTGCGGATGATGAACATCAAGCTGATCCAAAAACCAATCATATAGCGGGCGATGATTTTCAAATTCAAGAGTACAAATGGAATGAGTTATTCCTTCAATTGAATCTTCATTACCATGGGCCCAATCGTAAGTAGGATAAATACACCAGTCGTTACCCTGTCTATGATGTTCCTCGTGAACAATACGATACATAATAGGATCGCGTAAATTAATGTTGGGCGAACTCATATCAATTTTAGCACGTAGCGTTTTAGAACCGTTGGGAAACTCGCCTTTACGCATTCTTTCCAGCAAGTCTAAATTTTCTTCAACACTCCTATTTCTATAAGGAGATTCTTTTCCGGGTTCTGTTAATGTGCCTCTGGTAGCTCTTATTTCATCAGCGTTCAAATCGCAAACATAAGCTTTACCTTTTTTAATCAACTCAACAGCCCACTTATACATCTGTTCAAAATAGTCAGAACCATAGAGAATTCTATCTTCAAAGTCGCCGCCAAGCCATTTAACGTCTTCTATTATTGAGTCAACATATTCCTGTTCTTCTTTTTCAGGATTAGTATCATCAAACCGAAGGTTAAACTTGCCATTATAATCGCGTGCAATTCCGTAATTCAAACAGATCGATTTAGCATGACCTATATGAAGATATCCATTCGGTTCGGGAGGAAATCTTGTATGAACCTTTCCTCCCCATTTATTGGTTTTCAAATCTTCATCAATTATTTCGTAGATGAAATTTTTTGACTTCCCTTCAACTGGATTAGTTGATTTAATATCAGTATTACTCATATTAGTCCAAATTTTGTGTGTAAAAATAATCATTTGAAAACGAGTTACCAATCTGTAATCTCAACAAATAAATTCTTAGATTTATTTCAGATTATTAAATATTTGCATGGGAATATTTTATGAGTAGTATAATAAAACTATCTTTTTTTTCTATTTTCTTTCTCACTGTTGTCAATTATGCTCAAACAGTTGATGAAATTTATCCCTACCTTGAAAAACTTTGTTTTGAATTCCATCAATATCCGGAATTATCCTTACAGGAAGAGAGAACATCAAAAAGAATTGGCGATGAGCTCCGCAAACTTGGATTTGAAGTGACTGAGAAAGTTGGTGGTTATGGATTAGTAGGAATCCTCAAAAACGGTGAAGGGAAAAAATTGTTGATAAGGACTGATATGGATGCTTTACCAATAGAGGAGAATACAGGACTCCCCTTTTCCAGTAATAACAAAGGAGTTATGCACGCATGCGGACACGATATTCACATGTCGGTTTTTATTGGTGTGGCAAATATTCTTGCCAAAAATAAGAACAACTGGAAAGGAACTTTGATGATGGTCGCTCAACCTGCTGAAGAAATAGGAAGAGGTTCTAAGATGATGTTAGAATGCGGACTTTATCAAAAATTCTGTGTTCCAGATTATGCTCTTGATATCCATGTTGCATCGGGAGTTGAAGCCGGTAGCATTGCCTATTACCCCGGTAATGCAATGGCTAATGCCAGCAGTGTTACTATTAAAGTTCATGGATTAGGCGGACACGGCGCATTACCGCAAAATACAATTGACCCTATTGTTATTGCATCGCAAATGGTATTGGCATTTCAAACTATTGTTAGCCGCGAAGTTTCACCTTTCGAACCAGCTGTGGTAACTGTTGGATATATAAAAGGCGGAACCAAACATAATATTATTCCAGGTGAAGTCGAGATGGGTTTGACTGTTAGATCTTTCAATGATGATCTTCATTCAAGAATAATAGAATCGATTAAAAACAAATCAAAGAGTATTGCTTTAAGTTATGGTTTGCCAGAGAATCGACTTCCTGAAGTCACTATTTCAGATGAAACACCTTCAGTATATAACAATCCTGAATTAACTGAACGAATAGTGCAATTACTTGCAATTAAACTTGGTGATGATAAAGTAGTTCAGACTTCGAGATGGACTGCTGCAGAAGACTTTTCTAATTACGGTAGAACAAAAGAAAAAGTACCAAGCTTGATGCTATGGGTCGGATCCGAGAAAAAAGAAACTATTGAAAAAATAGCAAAAGGAATTAAGACGCCGATACTTCATTCTGCTGATTTTAATCCCGATTACGAGAAAACGATTAAGGCGGGAGTATTTTCAATAACAGAATCCGCTTACGAACTTTTAAGAAAAAATTAATTGCACCGGTAAAAATTGTGAATTATTTAAAGACTTGTTTTTTTGAATATCATAAAATAGATTGAATATGAAATTGTTCTAACTTTTTAGTATGGGATTAAAAACATGGGGATATTTAAGCTGCTTAAGAGTCCGGTAATTTCTCTCCCATTTTTAGTTTTTTTACTTTGTCAATGTAAGTTTATTGAAGAGGGGAACGAAATTAAAGATTTCTATATTGCACCCAATTTTAAAGATTACAAAATTGAGACTGTTGCACTACTCCCGATGGCTCATGACGATACTACCGACATAGGGACATTTTATTCCACTAATTACTTTTATAACAATTTAGCAGATTTGAATTCTTATAACCTGGTAGACATTGATAAAATAACTTCTTCAGACTCTTCAACAATATCCGACCAATTAATTTCGATAAGAGAAAATTTCCACATCGATTTAGATTCTTTTTACATAACCCCATTAGGAAGTTTTTTGAAAGCACAAAATTGCGATGCAATTATAATTGGAAATGTCTTTGACTACAGTAACTATTACTATTCGGATACTAAACTGGGAATGTTTTCTACTTTTGTTATTACAACTGCTGCTAATTTCAATTACTTTATGGTATCACTTAAAGATGGAAGTGTTTTATGGGGAGCTAATATTGATTGCAAGGCCAGTTACAAAGTACGCTTCTCATCGTATTTAGCAGTACTTGGTTATCCACCACTTGATATTTCAATATCTAACGGAATTGATAGATTACTGGATAAATTAAAGGAAGAATATATTCTCACGGAAAAATAATAAGGATTAAATGGGAGCCCTAAAAAGTTTTGTACTTCCATTAGGAATATTACTTTTTTCGGTTGTTCAATGTGATGAAGTTGAAGAGGGATGTCAGGTTTTAGAATTCTACCGATCACCAAATTATTCAAGCTACAAAATAGAAAACGTAGCACTATTACCGATGCTTAACGATGATACAACTGATAATGGCACATTCTACTCTACTAATCATTTCTACAACAGCTTAGAAGAATATAATACTTTTAAGTTGGTAGATATTGATAAGATTTCTGCTTCCGATTCTAATTCAATTGATAATCTTTTAATATCTATCAGGGATAGTTTAAAAATTAATGTTGATTCCTTTTACACAACAGACCTTGGCAAATTTTTGAAGCACACTAATTGTGATGTGATTATACTTGGGAATATTTACGAATATGAACATTATAATAGCACAACTATGAAATACGGAAGGCTGTATCTGGAAAATATTACAAGAAGCAACTTCAATTATTTTATGATTTCGTTACTAGATGGTTCAGTTCTATGGGCGGCAAATGTGGATGGTAAAAGCAGGTATGTTTTTGAAGTATCTAATCCAAACCAGAATAATCCATTTCCACCTTTAGATGTTGCAATATCGAATGGTATTGATGCGCTATTACTAAAGTTGCGAGATGAAATCAATCTTGAAAGTAAATGAAATTAAGTCTAACTTTGCCCCTCAAATAAGCCGAAGTGGCGGAATTGGTAGACGCGCTGGACTCAAAATCCAGTGGGGCTCAAACCTCGTGCCGGTTCGAGTCCGGCCTTCGGTACAAAGCCCAATTGAAAAATTGGGCTTTTCTTTTATTTGTAAAGAAGTTTGAATGCGTGTGTCCAGTGATTATACTTAAATCCGAATTCAATCCAAAGCATAGCAAATGTCTCAAGCCAGAATGATTGTTTAATATCTCCCATATCAATTACATTCTGCCAGCCAAAACTTTGAGCTATTTCTGTAACTACTTTCTTTGCAGCAAAATCATTACCTGCAATTAGTAAATCAGGATTCCCTTCTTCTAATTTTGGATTTATCATAATTGAAGCGCTTACTGTATTAAATGCTTTTACAACTTTAGAATCTTTAAGCCAGTTTTGTATTTGCTCTCCAGCAGAATTTCCGTACGTTACAGAAAATTTAGGCGGTACTCCATTACTAAAGTCCAATGGATTTGTAATATCTATAATAATTTTGCTTTTGAAATTATCCAGTCCGGCTAATTCGAGAGCATTTTCTGTACCTGACCAAAGAGTTGCAATAACAACAATATCACCGAACGAAGCTGCATCAGCAAAACTTCCTACAGTCGCAGATGGATTAGATTTCAACCATTCATTTAGTTTTTCTGAATCTCGTGTACCCAGTTTAACCAGATGACCGGAGTTAATAAATCCAACTGCAATTTGTTTTGCAACAGTTCCAGAACCAAGAATCCCTACATTCATTTATATTCCTTTCATTAAATGTAATAATTAAACAACATTTGGAACTGAAGATATGTTCTATCGATAAGAGATGTGTCAAGGATGATAGACAATATTTGAACCAACCCATGTTTTACCTTTATTAAAATCGACACCCATCATTTTACCCTTACTTGTTCGTAAGAGATTGTTTACGAGTAATGGCTTATCAATCCAGATAAACATCATGCGTATCTCTGCACGCGAAAATTCATCTGGAGTTTCTATTAAAGGAGTGTATTCTACCTTACGTTGTAAAATATAATTTTCTCTGTCAGTAATCTGATCGAGAATATTCTTTTTAAGATCCACAATAACACCCGAACCGGCAAAAGAATAGAGAGGCTTTAGCACATAATCCTCCAAATTACCAGGAAACTTATTTAACTTATGCAGAAAATAACATTCAGGTGCAAAGTTTCCTCTTATAAGGGGGAGAGAATGTTTGCTGATTCTAAAAAACCAGTTAGGATGCCCGGCCCATTCAATATCAAGTTCATCTCTAAAATCAAAATCATATTTAATATTTTTACGAATCAGCTCATCAAATATTACCCTGTTATAAACTCTTTTAATTTCAGTTAGCTCTCCATTAAGATTATAATAAAGATTTCTACCGGATTTTTTTATTTCTGAAATACAGACGGGTTTAATTCCAATTTTCTTTTCAGTTATATAAAAATCGATCCGTGTTTTCTGTTTATGAGGTTCAATTTCAAGAAGAATCACGTTTTCAGGTTTATGTTCACCAAGAATTGCTTTCTGCAATAATGAAAAGTAAGATGATTCATCCAATCCACTGAAATAAGTACCGAACCCTTCAGGGATATCGTAATATTTTCTATTCAACCGGTCTAACTCTGCCTGGAAAGCATACAGAGAGGGGAAACCCTGTAACTCAATTAATTTTGGAATAAAATTTCCGGAATTATCTTTTGTTATTGCAAAATCAATTTGAAGAAACAGAGGATGAGGATCTTCATTTGGAACCATCAAATTATCAGGTACCGCACCACTGCTTAGTTCCTTAAACTTATTTGAGGAGAGGAAATTTACGATATCTATGGATGCAGTGACTAAACTGTCACTTAAACTCCGGTCAATGAAAAGAGGCGTTTCACAAACTCTAAAATCCTCCTCTCCACCCGTCCAATTCCAAAGCTCCTTGATGTAGTTCTTATATGTTTGGTTAGAATAATGAGAATTAAAATTCTTACGGAATTCCGGAATCATCAGACGTTCAATCCCTGGTTTGTCTGTTCAATAATAAAATCAACAACTTTTCTTAAGTCATTAGTCCGTTCAAAGACCTGCAATTGTCTATAGGCACCTGTCTTCATTTTTAATATTTCATTAATAAAATTAATTTCATCACGGCTATCAAGCTCATCAACAACTTCATCAACAAAATCTAGAAGTTCATGAATTAAATAAACGGTATCAACTTCCCCCTGTTTACCGAAGTCAATCATTTTACCTTCAAGACCATAACGAGCCGCACGCCATTTGTTCTCGTTTATCAATAGTCGTCTGTATAGTCTAAATCCAAGATTCTTTTTTAGAAGTTTATGAAGCTTAGCAACAACTGCCTGAATGAGTGCTGAAATAGCAATGGTCTCATCAACAAGCATCGGTATATCGCAAATCCTAACTTCAAGTGTATTGAAAAACGGATGAGGTCGAACATCCCACCAGATTCGTTTAGCATTATCAATACAACCTGTTTTAATTAATAAATTAACATAAGATTCAAATTCACCATAACTATTAAAATGATCAGGAATACCCGTTCTAGGAAATCTGTCAAAAATTTTGGTGCGGTAGGATTTAAAACCTGTTTTACGTCCTTTCCAGAAAGGTGAAGTGGTAGAAAGAGCGAAAATGTGAGGAAGGAAATAACGTAATGCATTCATTATATGGATGGTTTCTTCCTTATTATCGAGCCCGATGTGAACATGAAGTCCGAAGATTAAATTTGCTCTTGCAACATCCTGCATATCTTCCACTACATCGTGGTATCTGGGATGGTTAGTTATTTTTTGTTCTTCCCATCTTGAGAAAGGATGAGTTCCGGCTGCTGCAATTTCGAGTCCATGGTGTTTTGCAATCTGAGAAAGATTACTTCTAAGGCGGGTAACTTCCTTTCTTGCATCTTTTATATTATAGCAGATATTTGAACCGACCTCAACAACGGACTGATGCATTTCTGCTTTCACCTGTTCTTTAAGAATTAACTTCCCTTCGCCCAGAATCTGTTCAATATGGGATTTCAATTCCCGTGTTTTGGGATCAACAATCTGGAATTCTTCTTCAATTCCAATCGAAAATAATTTATCACTCATAGGAAACACCTTTTAACAGCAAACTATTATGTGGATTTTGGAGAATTTTTAGAGAGAGCCGATAGAATAAACTCACCCCAAGTTAGATTATTTGCTCCCGGTTTCTGTTTCTTTGCCCTATTTATTGCCATATTAGCCGCTGCTTCAACAACCCATTCAAAGTTTTCCTGACCAACTGAGTTAACATCTGCATCGGGGGCAGGGTTACAAAAATCGATTGCAATAGGAATTCCATCCCTAACAGCAAACTCGACTGTATTAAAATCATAGCCCAATGCTCTATTCAAAGTAAGAACATATTTCTCTATATTTTTTAATAACTTAGCTTCAACAGGTAAAGGATTCTTTACGTATCTTTCGTGATGCGGAACCCTTGGGTCATATCTCATAATTCTCATATCTTTCAGACCTATGCAATAACATCTAAAATACTCCTCGAACTCAATAGCTTCCTGGAGCATCATAACTAATTGACCAGTATCATTATATGCCTTAAAGAATTCATCCGGGTTGTTCAATTTATAAACATTTTTCCACCCTCCGCCGGCAAAGGGTTTAAAGAATGCGGGAAAGCCCACATACTTGAAAATT
>JBBIHP010000121.1:5651-7538 GCA_037446915.1 Ignavibacteria bacterium | reverse complement strand
GTATTGGCGATAGAATTCTTATGCTTCAGAATACATGGTACTCTGTAATCAGTCCCGAATCCTGTTCAAGTATTTTATGGAGAAGCTGGGATTACAAAGAACAAGCTGCCGAAGCATTAAAACTTACTGCAGAAGATCTTCTTCAGCAACGTATTATCGATAGAATTATTCCCGAACCTTTAGGCGGGGCACATAAGAACCATGAGTTGATGGCGGCAACTTTGAAAACAGTTTTAAAAGAAGAACTATCAGCTCTTATAAAAATTAAACCGGAGAAACTTGTTCAGCATAGATTAGAAAAATTTGGTAAGATGGGCGTGTTTGTTGAATAATTTTGCGGAGTAAATCTAATGATCTCTCATACTTCCGAAATCCGTGTCCGTTATGCTGATACAGATAAAATGCAATTCGTTTACAACGGTAAATATCTCGAATATTTTGAAGTTGGAAGAACAGAACTATTGCGTTCATTAGGGTTGCCCTACAGCGAAGTTGAAAAATCGGGTTATCAATTACCTTTACTTGAAGCCGGGATTACATATAAGAATTCAGCTAAGTATGACGATTTAATACTTGTTAAAGCAACAGTTAAGGAATTATATTCACCTAAAGTTCATATTGAATATTTAATTACTAGAAAAGAGACAGAAGAAATAATTGCCGAAGGTTTTACAACACATATATTTATTAATGCAGAAACTAAAAAAGCTGTAAGACCTCCCAAACTCTACATTGAAATTTTAGCTCCATATTTTCAGAAATAACTTAAAAGTTTTGCGGTCGAATCCGCTTGTGAATTATAATGATCAGAAAAATTAAAGAACTAACTAAAGACACCGTCATTTATGGTATCAGTACAATTGTTGGACGTTTTCTTGGGTTTCTATTAGTTCCATTCTATACAAATGTTGCTTCAATTACACAGGATGATTTCGGCATCTATTCTAACATTTATGCCTACATGGCTCTTTTTGTAATAATTTTTATTTATGGAATGGATGCCGCATTTATGAAATATTCTTCTCTTGCAAATGAAAATGAGAAGAAGGATAACTTCTCAACTCCATTTCTTTTTGTTACAATCACTTCTATTGCTCTTTGTTTAATATTGTTTCTTGGTAAGGATCTCTTTATTCCATTAATGGAAATTCCACAAAACTACTCAAGAATTTATTATTACTTCATTTTAATACTGTTTTTAGATGCTGTTGCCCTTATACCATTTGCAAGCTTAAGATTGAAAAGAAAAGCCGGTCAGTTTACATTAATCAAGCTGGTAAACATAATTTTGAATTTAAGTCTTAACCTGTTTCTTATTCTCAAACTTGAAATGGGAATTGAAGCAATTTTTATAAGTAATCTTGTTGCATCTTTGTTCTCTGTAGTTGCCTTAATTCCGGAAACAATTACCAATCTAAAATTGAAAATCGACAAACTGATACTCAAAAAAATGTTGCGATTTGCAATACCCTATTTACCCGGTTCAATTGCCGCAATGGCGGTTCAGGTAATAGATAGACCGATAGTTCTTGCAATGACGGATGCAAAAACATTGGGAATTTACCAGGCAAATTACAAGCTTGGAATTTTTATGATGCTCTTTGTCTCAATGTTTCACTATGCATGGCAGCCGTTTTTCCTAAATAATGCAAAAGAAGAAAATGCTAAAGAACTCTTTTCAAAAATTCTTACTCTCTTTTTACTTGCCGCAAGTATAATATGGATTGTGCTTACTTTATTCGTAAGCGATTTTGCAAGCTGGCAAATTTATAATGGTAAAACAATTATCGGTCATAAGTATTTGAGCGGATTATATATTGTTCCAGCTGTTCTGCTCGGGTATCTATTCCACGGATTGTATGTAAACTTTACTGCGGGTATTTATAT
>JBBIHP010000121.1:0-5551 GCA_037446915.1 Ignavibacteria bacterium | reverse complement strand
TGCTAATTGGTTTTACAGTAGCTCTCTTTGCACTAAAAATTATTAGCAAGCAAGAACTTGTGAGTTTAACAAAAATTCTTCTCAGGTTAAAATAAAATTAATTTTATCCCTTAAGCTATTTCTTGTTCAGGAAAAATCAGAATGGAAAAAATCAGAATTAAGATTCAGAGAATTGATAATAAATATAATGACATACCTTTACCGGAATATGCAACCGAAGGAAGCAGTGGTCTCGATATACGTGCTGCCGTTAATGATGAATTTCTTTTGGCTTATGGTAAAGTTTCGCTTGTTCCTACAAATCTTCGTGTTGAAATTCCGTTGGGATACGAAATACAAGTAAGGCCGCGCAGTGGTCTGGCGGCTAATCATGGTATTGGTATTCTTAACTCGCCCGGCACTATCGACTCTGATTATAGAGGTGAACTGAAAATTATTCTTTTCAACTTTGGAGAAAAAGATTTTGTAATTAAACGCGGAGATCGAATTGCGCAAATTGTTTTAACAAAAGTTTATAGGGCTGAACTGGATGAATCTGATAATCTGAACAATAGCAAGCGAGCAGAAGGCGGATTTGGACACACTGGTACGACATAAGAAATCAGAATTCAAAGTTTATAGTATAGAACTAAGAACCACGAACTAAAAACCAAGAACAAAAAAATGTCTGACTTTATTCACATACATAATCACTCGCATTATAGTTTACAGGATGGCGCATGCACAGTTGAAGATCTTGTCTTAGCTGCAAAGAAAAATAATATGCACGCTGTTGCACTAACCGATCATGGTGTGATGTTCGGTGTTTCGGAATTTTATAAGAAAGCAAAGAAAGAAGGCATCAAACCGATTGTCGGTATGGAAGCTTACATCGTAATGGATAGAACACGTTTCGATAAATCGGGTGAATTTGAAAACGGAAGAAAAAAATCGAAACATTACAATCATCTTCTTCTGCTTGCAAAAAATAAAACCGGTTATAAGAATTTAATAAAACTTACAACCATCGGTCATTTAGAAGGATTCTACTATCGTCCAAGGATCGACCTGGAAACTTTAAAGAAATACAGCGAAGGGCTGATTTGCACATCTGCTTGTCCGGCCGGACCAATTGCAACTCCATTAATAAATGATGACTATGCCAAGGCGCGTTCAACTGCAATAATCCTTAAAGAAATCTTCGGTGACGATTTTTATCTGGAAATCCAGGATCATGGAATGGATATCGAAAAACCCGTTCTTAGCGGTATGCCTAAGCTTGCTAAAGATATTGGTGCTAAACTTGTTGCAACTAATGATATTCATTATATAGAAAAAGATCATTCTATTGCTCATAATATCTTAATTATGCTTGGCGATAAAACCGGAACTGCGGATTATAAAGATCTTCGTTATGGTACAGATCAAATCTATTTCAAATCAGCAGATGAAATGAAACAGATTTTCAAAAATTATAAAGGTGCTATTGAAAACACTTTGGAGATTGATGAAAAAATAAACCTTGAACTCGATTTCGGTGATTATCATTTCCCGATTTTTCCAATTCCGGAAAATTCAACGGCAAAATCCCTTGATGAATATCTCGTTCAGCTTTCTTATGAACGTCTCGATAAAAAAATTAAAAATATTACTCCCGAAGTTGAAGAAAGATTCAAATATGAGCTGGAAGTAATTAACAAAATGGGTTATGCCGGTTATTTTCTTATTGTTCAGGATTTTATTAATGCTTCTAAGAAAAGGGGCATACCTGTTGGACCAGGCAGAGGATCTGCTGCTGGCAGTCTTGTTGCTTATGCATTAGGAATTACAAATGTAAATCCGCTGCAATACAATTTGCTTTTTGAACGGTTCTTAAATCCCGCACGTAAATCAATGCCCGATATTGATGTTGACTTTGCTGACGATAAAAGGGAAGAAGTAATTTCTTATGTTAAAGAAAAATATGGTGAAGATTCTGTTGCCCAGATAATAACATTCAACCGTCTTTCATCTAAACAGGTTATTAGAGATGTTGCACGCGTTTTAAAAATTCCTATTCCTCAGGTTGATAATATTACAAAATGGATTCCGTCCAAGTTTGGTAGGGTATTTACAATTGATCAGGCATTAGCAGAAGTACCTGAACTTGCCTGGTTGAAAAAATCTGAAGATCCGCTGATAAAAGAACTTCTTAAGTATGCAAGAATACTCGAAGGAATGAATCGTAATGCTTCTAAACACGCTGCCGGTGTTGTAATTACTCCGGGCGATGTTAGCGACTTTGTTCCCCTAGCTACTTATGGCGATGATGGTGTTATTGTTACACAATTTAATATGAAAGACCTTGAAGACGCTGGACTTCTTAAAATGGACTTTCTAGGTCTGGATACTTTATCAATCATTCGCGATACAATCGATCTTGTTAAACAAAACCGCGGTATTGAAATCGATATTGATGAAATTCCAACCGATGATTTAAGAACGTATGAACTTTTCGGAAGAGGTCAGACAACCGCAGTATTTCAATTTGAATCCGCTCCAATGCGCGAATATTTGAAAAAGTTAAAAGCATCAAGCATTACAGATTTAGCAGCAATGAATGCTTTATATCGTCCCGGTCCAATGGATTTTATTGATGATTTTATTTCGCGTAAACATGGTAAAAAACAGATTGCATATTTACACCCGGTCCTTGAAAGCATTTTAAAAGAAACTTATGGAATAATTGTTTATCAGGAACAGGTAATTCAGATTGCAAACAGAGTTGCAGGTATGAGTCTGGCAGATGCAGATCTTCTTAGAAGGGCAATGGGTAAAAAAGACCTTAAGGCAATGCAAGAGCAGAGAGAAAAATTTGTTGCCGGAGCAGGTAAAAATAATATTAGTAAAAAAGTTGCCGAGGAAATTTTTGAAGCGATAGACAAGTTTGCTAATTATGGTTTTAACAAATCCCATGCAGTAGCTTATAGTGTCGTTGCGTTTCAAACAGCTTATTTAAAAGCACATTACCTCGAAGAATTTCTTGCTGCTAATCTTACAAATAAATACGACAATACGGATAAGGTTACAATTTTACTTGAGGATTGCAGAAAACTTGGTGTTAAAGTTCAACCGCCGGATATTAATCACCCTACAGTTAATTTTAAGGTTGTTAAGGGAGAAATAATATTTGGTATGTCTGCAATAAAAAATGTTGGTGTTCAGGCCGTTCAGGAAATTCAATCGGTTCACAAAAAACTTGGAAGAGATTTTACATCTATGTACGATTTCTGTTCACATGTTGATACAAGAATTGTAAATAAAAGAGCATTGGAAGGATTGGTGCTTGCCGGTGCATTCGATTCTTTTGGAGGATCGCGCGCACAGCATTTTACCGCCATTGAAGAAGCTCTTTCATTTGGAAGTAAACTAAAATCTGTGAAAGAAGCTAATACAAATAGTTTATTCTCTTCTTCATCAGAGACAATGGATTTTCAATTCCCATCGCTTCCAGAAACAAGACCATGGGATAATAAAGAACGCCTTGCTAAAGAGAGACAGGTACTTGGCTTCTATCTCAGCGATCATCCGCTCAGAAAATATGAAACAGAATATAACTCGTTTGCAACCGTTCACCTTGGCGAACCAAACACATTTCAGTTTGGCGAAATTGTACGCGCGTGTGGTGTTATTACTGATGTTTCTCCCAAAACAGATAAACAGGGAAGACAGATGGCTTTTTTTAAGCTCGATGACTTCAGCGGTTCATGCGATTGCCTGATGTTCTCCAAACCATTTGCTGAGTATAGCGAACTTATTCAACCAGAATCAACAGTATTGATTAAAGGTAAACTTGAAAGCAGCGGTGATGCTATTAAACTTCATGTGGATGAAGCTGTTTCTCTTGATCTTGCAAAAAATAAACTTACAAAGAGAATCGGGATTATTCTTGATACATCTCTGCACGACCTATATGTAATTAACTTAATAAAATTGATTATGGAAGAGAACCAAGGAAAAATTCCTGTTCTTATTAATGTAAAGGATAACGGAACTTCCAGAGAATTTTCTATTGAATATAAAGTGAACTTAACAGATTCTTTTGTAGAGAGTATAAAAAAATTATTAGGCGATGATTCATTAATTTATTTTACAACATAAAATCATTTCAAAGCAATTCAAACATTTGATTTGTTTTTACGATTTCTTAAGTTTGTGCCACAATTAACTAAAGGGGAATAAATGGAACAGAAATGGGCATTAATTTTAGGTGCTTCTAGCGGATTTGGCGGAGCCACTGCAGTTGAATTAGCTAAAAATGGTTATAGTATTTTTGGCGTTCACCTGGATCGTCAGGCTACAATGCCCCAGGTTCAACAGGTTATAAAGAAAATTGAGAAGACTGGTCAGAAAGCTGTCTTTTTTAATATAAATGCTGCAGATCAAATTAAAATAAACGATACTCTCGATGAAATTAAAGAGAGATTTGCTACTAAGGATCATCCTCAGGTTCATGTATTAATTCATTCACTGGCTTTCGGTACTCTTAAACCATACATCTCAAAAAATCCTAATGATTGTATTTCTCCTTCTCAAATGAACATGACTCTTGATGTAATGGCACATTCACTTGTTTACTGGACACAGGGATTAATTTTCAGAAATCTATTTGCACATGGCGGAAGAATTTTTGCTTTAACAAGTGCCGGTTCTCATTCAGTTATTCCCAATTACGGAGCTGTCTCTGCAGCAAAAGCTGCTCTCGAATCTCACATCCGTCAGCTCGCTGTTGAATTGGGCTCAATAAAAATATCGTGCAATTCTATAATGGCTGGCGTTACCAATACCCCGGCTGGTAATAAAATTCCAATGTTCGATAAAATGATGAATGCTGCTAAAATGAAAAATCCTCAAAACAGATTAACTACTCCCGAAGACGTTGCAAAAGCAATAGTTCTTCTATGCGATGAAAGAGCAAGCTGGATTTCAGGCAATGTTCTTGGTGTTGATGGCGGTGAATACATTGTAAATTATATTGGCGAAAACACAAGTTCTATTATTAAATAATAATTCAGGAAAAACATGCAATTAATACTTACTGAAGAACAGAAAATGCTTCGCGAAATGACTCGCGATTTTGTTAATAATGAAATTAAGCCGATTGCTTCTAAAATAGATGAACAGGAAAAAATTCCTGATGAGTTAATTAAAAAATTGGGCGAGCTTGGATTTCTTGGTGTTTCATTCCCCGAAGAATATGGCGGCGGTGGTTTTGGTGAAGTAGGCTACTGTCTTATGCAAGAAGAAATTGCCCGTGGATGTATGTCAACCGCAACATTTATTGGAGCGCATCAATCCATTGGCGCTAATACAATTTATATTGGTGGTACTGAAGAACAAAAACAAAAATATTTAACTCCACTTGCTAAAGGTGAAAAAATAGGTGCATTCTGTCTAACGGAAGCCCAGGCCGGTTCCGATTCTTTTAATGTTAAAACCCGTGCTAAACTTGATGGCAATGAGTGGGTTATTAATGGCGAAAAATTGTGGATTACAAATGGCGGTATTGCTCATATTGTTTCCGTCTTTGCCA
>JBBIHP010000120.1:0-7730 GCA_037446915.1 Ignavibacteria bacterium | reverse complement strand
ATCATAAGAAATATGCAGGATGGTTGTTCATTCCTTACATGAATAATCTGCTTAGAAAGAATTTCAGCCATTTCTACCTAGTGAATGATTTTCCAGAAATACCCGCAGATCAGGGACTTATAATTACACCTAACCATATAAGCTGGTGGGATGGATTTTTTGCAGAATATCTCTTCAAAAAATTTTTGATCCGTAAACTTCATATAATGATGCTGGAAGAACAATTGAAACGTTTCTGGTTCTTTAAAAAGCTCGGTGCATATTCTATTAATCCTAATTCGCCCAGAAGTATTATTGAAACCGCTAACTATACAAGGCAAATTGTTGATAGCAGAGAGAACTTTGTTGTTACATATCCGCAAGGCGAAATAGAATCCTTTGAGAAGCGTCCTCTTACATTAAAAAAAGGACTTAATTTTTTTATTAAGGGAATTGAGAAAGAATTTCTTCTACTTCCGGTGGGTTTCAAAATTCATTACTATAACGAAAAATATCCCTCAATAATTTGCAGGTTCGGACTTTTATTCGAAGGGAAGAGAACAGTTGATGTTTATCCCTTCTATGAAGCTGCATTTATGACTAATCTTGATATGCTAAGTAAAGCGGCTGAAGAGAAATCATTTGTTAAGGACCTGTTTGCTAAATGATTCTGAATATTTTTTTTATATCACTCCTTATTTTGAATCTGCTTTTCCTTGTAATAATAGCTTACAATTTTTTTAAAGCACCATCAATTAATAATCGTCAGATCAAATCTGAAAACGAACGAGAAATATCTATACTTATTCCGGCAAGGAATGAAGAGAAGAATATTCCGGATTGTTTGGACGCAATATTAAATCAGTCTTACCAAAAATATGAAGTGATAATTCTGGATGACGATTCGAATGACGACACTTATAAAATTGCCGGGCAATTCAGCAGTAATGACACCCGTGTTAAAGTGATAAAAGGGAAGCCATTACCGGTTGGCTGGCTCGGTAAGAACTGGGCATGTTTTCAATTAGCACGGCAAGCTAAAAATGACCTGTTTCTATTTATTGATGCAGATGTTCGATTAAATAAATTTGCGGTTGAGAATGCATTAAGTACTTTTGAAGAAAAGAAATTAAATCTGCTTTCTGTATTTCCATCTCGAAAAATTAACGGTTTAGGTGCCCAACTGGTTATTCCGTTAATGAACTGGATTTTATTAACATTCCTTCCGCTTACAAAAGTTTACACTTCTCCCAAATCTTCTTTTGTTGCGGCTAACGGGCAGTTCATAATGATAGATAGAACAACTTATGAAAATACGGGCGGACATAGTTCTGTGCGGGATCAGGTTGTTGAAGATATGGAACTTGCGCGCCGTGTTAAGAAGCGCGGACTTAAAATGTTAACTGCTCTTGGAAGTAATTCTATTTATTGTAAAATGTACAATTCCTTTGAAGAATCTGTTAACGGGTTTTCAAAAAACTTTTACAGGGGATTTAATATTAACCCTATTCTGTTTTTGCTGCTGCTTGCTTTTATAACATTTGTTTTCTTTACCCCGCTAATTTTTGTGTTTGTGAACATTAATTTCTTGCTGGTTGTTATATTAATATTAACGGGAAGGATATTGATTTCTTTTATCAGTAATCAGAGCATTCTAATAAATACAATGTATCATTTTCTACAGATGCCTGTGCTTCTATTTGTTGGAATTAAATCGGTTTATGGCGCATTGATAGGAACGCATTTATGGAAGGGAAGAAAAATATAATTACTAAATATTCTGTTAGATTCCTCATTATTATTTTCCTGGTCGGGATCTTTGGACATATCAATCCCGGCACACGCGAATTAATGTTATGGCTTACACCCTTGACACTTTTTATAACAATGGGTGTAGTGTTCTATTCATTAATATGTGAATCTAATAATAAGCTGATTGCATGGTTCTTCCTTACATATATTCTTACATTCATTCTTGAAGTGATTGGTGTAAAATCCGGATTAATTTTTGGAAACTATATCTACGGTTCTACGCTTGGATTAAAAGTGCTAAGTGTTCCTCTTATAATTGGTTTGAACTGGGTGTTTGTAATACTTGGCGGGATTTCAATTGCACAGAAAGTAACAAGCGATAAAAATCTATCTGCGTTGATTACAGCTATGGTTGCAGTCTTATTCGATTTAATTCTTGAACCCGTCGCAATTAAACTTGATTACTGGACATGGCAGAACGGCAACATCCCTTTGCAGAATTACATGGCATGGTTTGTTATTTCATTCCTCTTCGCATGGATTTATAACCGTATGAATCTTAACATTAAGACCGATTTACCTAAAATTTATCTTGCAGTGCAAACCGTGTTTTTTATTTCACTTCTAATTTTTATTTGAGGTGTTGATGGGTATTATAATTGCGCTTACAATAATTATTGTATGGATTTCTCATCTTGCATATATTCTTACATCCGTGATTGTTGATTTTACTTCACCAGTCTTTTACCTGCATATTCTGGTTCAGGCATATTTATACACGGGATTATTTATCACAGGGCATGATGCAATGCATCAAACAGTAAGTGGTAACAAGGAATTAAACCGTGCTATCGGGACAATCGCAACATTTTTATATGCGGGCTTATCTTATAAGAGATTAATCACAAATCATTTTAAGCATCACAGATACCCGGGCACAGCAGATGATCCAGACTTTAATGTGAAATCTCAGAACTTTTTTATCTGGTGGGGCTCGTTCATGTTCAGGTATGCAACAATTCCCCAGTTATTAGTAATGGCAATAGCATTTAACGTTTTGAAGATTGGTGTGCCGGAAATCTCGCTCTGGTTTTTTTGGGTAATACCGGCTTTCTTAAGTTCGCTGCAGTTATTCTTCTTCGGAACATATTTACCGCATCGTAAACCGCATTATCACGAAATGGAACCTCATAAAGCGAGAACACAAAAGAAGAATCACCTTTGGGCAATGATCTCTTGTTACTTCTTCGGATATCATTTTGAACATCACGATGCACCGCACACACCATGGTGGCAATTATATAAAACCAAGTAAAAAATGGTTAGCTGCGGGGTAACTCAATAGTGAAAACGGTGCCGAGTTGTTTATCCGATACGAATGATACTTTACCGCCAAGGTTCTGTTCTATTATCAGCTTTACACTGTAAAGCCCTACGCCTCTTCCTTTCTTTTGTTTTGTGCTGAAAGATCTCTGGAAAAGTTGTAGTTGAACACTTTCGGGGATTAATTGTGAATTATAAACGTTCAGATAGATAGTCTCTTCAGAAACGTATGAATAAATTTTAACTTCATCATTATTCATGGTAGCTTCAAGTGCGTTTTTAATTAGGTTGCCAAGCGACCGCACAACAAGAACTTTATCAGTTTTTACAGAAAGGTCTTCTTCCAGAAACGAAACAGAAAAGTTTTTACCGATTGATAATTCGTGGTTCTGGTAGAGATCGAATGCGGAATGTAAAATATCGTTAACAGGAACCTCTTTAATATTTACCTGAAGGTTTCCCTCCTCAGCATGTCTTATTTCCTGTTGCAGCAGAATTTCATTTAACAATTGCTCCGAAGAGATCATAAGTGCTTTTACAAGCTTCTCTTTTTCTGTACTATCAGATTCTTTAATAAGTAATTGAGTAAGACCGTTTATTGCCCCGGATGTGTTCAGAATATCATGAAAGAAAATTCTTTCAAGAGCGTCTTTCCTTTTTTCACTGGAAATGTCTTTAACGGAAAACAGAGTGTAATAATTATTCTTAAAGTTGATTGGCTGAGTGAATACGGAAAATTCCCGGGAATATTCTTTTTCATCAATTAACGAAGTTATTTTACATTCCTCTTCAACTTTTTCTTTTTTATCCCATGAATATTTAATTGCTTTTGCTGCCCCGCATTCACGGCAGAATGTAGCTGTTCCGCATCCCCGTGGCGGTAATTTTGCCTGGATGCAATTCAATGCTTCACCAATTCTTTTACCAAGAATTTGTTCTGGCTCTTTTACTCTGAACGCGGAATAAGCTTTATTGTTGAATGCAACTATCTGTCGGTTTCGGTTTAATACTACAACAAATTCCGGAAATCCTTCTAATATTTCACCGATTAGGGGATTAACTTTAAATAACAAAAAATCATCTATTATTTCTTCTGGTTCAGAACGTTCGGGATTATCGAAATATGTTTCCGGTTGCATTAAGTTTCCTATTTGAAGTAATATCTTGCACCAAGTGCAATATCAAGATTTAATGATGTAGAAGGAATTATATTAAATACCGGAACAACTTCGAAAAAAACATCGATCGGTAGTTTTTCATTTAACCATGCAATTCCAACAACACCTCGTGCACCAAGAGAATTATCGGAATTATTTACAAACCTTATCCTTGCACCAAATCCATAATAAACCGGTAATCTGTAATCCGATTTTATTACATCGAAAGCATGGTAGAGGTAATCGGCATGAATTGATAGTGCGCTGAACTTCTGGACGAATGAATATGCCAATCCGAAATCGAATGCATTATCACTGCTAACCCAGTATTTTCCGCTAAATCCGGTCGGCTCTCCTATCATTAGTCCTAACCCGAATCCTTTATCCTGGGCTTTTAAACTGCAATTCAAAACTAATAAAAGAGAAACAGCTGATATTATAATTAACTTTTTCATGATTATCCGGCTTCCTTTCTTTTATAAACTGGTGCGAATTAACGAAAAAAAGTTTACAAATAAAAATTAGTTTTTAATTTCAAACTGTAATATTATATACCCGATTATTATTCAATAATTCTTAAATTTCATTATCAAATCTATCCGAGGGTTAATGAACAGTCAATCAATTAATGAACTGATAAAAAATTATTCGGCTCAATTCGATTACAATAAAAAAGAAACAGCTATTATTCTGGCTGCCGGGCATGGTAAAAGAATTAAATCCCGGACGTCTAAAATGCTGCACAAAATCTGGGAAATACCAACCGTAGAGCGAGTTTATAATGCATGCCGCGAAGCTCTTGGCGATGCTAATATCATAATTGTTGTTGGTATTAAAGCCGAAGAGGTTATTAAAACTGTCGGTAGAAAAGAATCTGTAATCTATGTAAATCAGGAAGTTCAAAATGGAACCGGTCATGCTGTTCAGGTTGCTCTGGATGTAATTGAACCGCAAAAGTATGAAGGATCGGTTTATGTTTTACCCGGCGATATGGGATTAATTAACAGCGAATCGGTTATCGATTTTCAAAAATATTTTGCCGGTTCTGAAACTGATATGGTTGTTCTAACCGGAATGTTCGATGGGAAGATTGAGGATAATTATTATGGAAGAGTAATCAGGGTACCTGAAAAAAATAAAAAACAGCTTGCTAATTCCGGTAAAGTGATAGAAATAATGGAGTATAAAGACATAGTTAGTCTGGATGAATCAAAACCCTATAGCGTTAATTATAATGGTAAGAAATTTGAATTTACTAAAAAGGAATTGATTGCCAACCGTGAATTTAATAGCGGAGTATATGCATTTAAGTTTAAGCCGCTCGAAAAAATGATCAATGAAATCGGAACCAATAATGTTCAGAACGAAATGTATCTTACCGACCTGATCTATCTCTTTAATAAAAACAGTCTTAGTGTTTCGGCGGTTTCTCCTAAAGATCAATATGTTCTTATGGGGTTCAATAATAAATCGGTTCTTAAAGAGATGGATAATATTGCCCGAGCTATTGTTTACGAAAAATTAAAAGACCTTGTAGAAATCTCCGATCCGGATGATTTCTTTATCGACGAAAGTGTTGTGGATGATATTATTGAATTGGATAAAAAAGGAATTCCACTCGATATTAAAATCGGCAAAGGCGCTTATGTTGGCAAAGGAGTAAAAGTGAATTACAACCTTACAATTATGAAAAATGTTTTTCTTTCCGGGCAGATTGAATTCGGTAAATATGTAACGATAAAAGATAATGCTCAACTTTCCTGTTTCTATGGGCAGAAAATTGAATTGGGAGATAGAACAGAAATCTTTAGCAGTAACATCCTTAAAGGCAACATAAAAATAGGTAATAACTCGGTAATCGAATCTGGTGTTAGAATTACAGGAAGCGATGAATGCCCGACACAAATTGGGGACAATGTTACAATAAAAGGAATTACTTATTTATTCGGCTCGATAATCGAAAACAATATTCAAATTGAACACTCGGTATTAGTAAAGAAAAGGATTTACAAACCGGAAAATTCCAAACAGGAGATTTATAAAGTAAAATATTATCTGCCGGAAGCCGAAGGTCTTGATGCAATTGAAGATTTAAAAAAATAAAAGGCAACTTAAAACAGGTTTAAGTTGCCATTAAGAAAAATAGATAAAAATTATTTTGCAGCAGTAAGTTTATTTACGTGTTTAGTAAGCTGCGATTTTTTTCTTGCGGCAGTATTTCTATGCAATCTTCCTTTAGAAGTTTCTCTATCCAGTGTTGCAACTGCAGATTTTAATATTGTTTCAGCTTGTGCTTTATCTTCTGTAGTATAGACTTTCTTTACCAGTGTTTTAACTTTGGATAAAGCCGCCTTATTCCTTTCGCTTCTTTTTTTGCTTTGTCTTATTCTTTTTTTTGCCGACTTATGGTGCGCCATTCAAAATACCTTAAATTTGTTAAAAAACGTGCGTAAATATAGCACTCTAAGCCATTCGAATCAAATAATCCTTACTCTTTGAAGAATAGTCGTTAAAGGAAATAACTTATTATTTTAGCTTAAAAATCGGCTTTAATTAATTACCGACTATCATTCTCAATAAAATTTACAGATGCGGGTGAATCATCTCTTTATTTGATTGGTTAATTAAAGTCTTGTTATCTTTGCACCCACAATTGAGAAAGTAAAGGATTGTTAAAGGTAAACGAAATTTTTTATTCAGTTCAGGGGGAAAGTTCTAAAGCCGGACTTCCATGTGTATTTGTAAGATTAACTTACTGTAATCTAAGGTGTTCATACTGCGATACCGAATATGCTTTTTATGAAGGCGAGGAAAAAACCGTTGAAGAAATTATTAGTGAAGTCCGTAAGTATAACTGTAGTCTTGTTGAAATAACCGGCGGCGAACCTCTTGTTCAGAATGAATCGCTCGAATTAATGAAGAAACTTTGCGATGAAGGATTTAAAGTGATGATTGAAACCGGCGGAAGTTTACCGGTTAAGGAGATCGATAAAAGGGTAATGATTATTATGGATCTAAAATGCCCGTCGAGCAAAATGATGAAAAAAAACCTGTATGAGAATATAAACTTCCTGAAGAAAAGTGACGAAGTTAAATTTGTAATAGGTAATAGGGAAGATTATAATTGGTCCAAAGAAATGATTGATAAGTATAGTTTGATTGAAAAATGTTCAGTACTTTTTTCTGTTGTATTCGGTAAGTTAGAGCCGGTTCAACTTGTTAACTGGATCTTGGAAGACCGGTTAAATGTCCGTTACCAATTACAAATGCATAAAATTATCTGGCATCCGGAAACAAAAGGTGTATAATGAAAATTGCGAAAGAGTTTAAATGGGAAATGGGTCACAGGTTACCTTTCCACGAAGGCAAATGCAGGAATCTGCACGGGCATTCGTATCGTTGCATGATTGAGCTAACAGGGCAGCCGGATAAAAACGGAATGTTACTCGATTACTATGAACTGAAGAAAATTGTTGATCCGATAATTGATAAAATGGATCACTCGTTTATGGTTTTTGA
>JBBIHP010000119.1:0-7793 GCA_037446915.1 Ignavibacteria bacterium | reverse complement strand
GTTTATATCTATACTCTTCTTTGTCATCATTTCTTCTTTGGATGTAAGGATTACTACTGGAGTTCTATGTTTAACAGCGAACTCAATAGCTTTGGCAGAGATATTCCAGCAATCAAGCTCATCGGAGAAATTAAAAGTTGCAACCGACATTCCTCCCGAGATCATTCCGTTTAATAATAATAAATCTCCTTGCGCTCCTGTAGTTGCAGTTCCGGTTGCGGGACCTAATCTCTGAACAAGAATTATCACCATTGGTAATTCCATCATATAAGCCATGTTAATACTTTCAATCATAAGTGCAAAGCCGGGGAATGAAGTTGCAGTAACAGGAATTTTTCCAACAGCAGAAAAACCCGCCATCCATTGAAGCGTTGTAATTTCATCCGGTGCTGCCATAAAAACCGGAAAACGTTTTGATGCATAATGGTAAAGCAAATTTGCCGGTGTGATAGGATAACCGATAAATACATCGGCTCCGGCACGGGTTAATGCTTCAATTACAATTTTGGAATTGTCTGTAAAGATGATACTTTTTTCATTATTCATAAATTATTCTGTTCAATAACCGCTTTTAACGTTCAAAAATGAAGTGTATCTATTATTCCTTATAATGCTTAACGAAAATTATAAAAAGTAATCCAAACCTTTGATATATTTCGGAAGATTTTTTTATGCATTTTGTTATTAATCAATATTTATAAGCATTTTTAAACAAAATTGGACTAACTATGTCAAGTACAATTCAATTTAATCCCCCCGATCATTATCTAATGGACGAACTGTTTACAATTGAACAGAAGATGGTTAGAAGTACGATACGAGAATGGGTAAACAATTCAGTTAAACCGATTATTGAAGAATATACAGAGAAGGCAAAATTTCCTATGCACCTTGTTAAAGAGATGGCGGAAATTGGTGCTTTTGGACCATTCATCCCTTCAGAATATGGTGGTGCTGATTTGGATCATGTTTCGTATGGTTTGATAATGCAAGAACTTGAACGCGGTGATTCTGGTGTTCGATCTTTTGCATCTGTTCAAACTTCTTTAGTGATGTATCCTATCTTTACTTTTGGAAGTGAAGAACAGAAGAAAAAATATTTGCCAAAACTCGCATCTGGTGAAATTATCGGATGTTTCGGGTTAACAGAACCCGACTTTGGCTCGGATCCCGGAGGAATGGCAACAAAAGTTAAAGATATGGGCGATCATTATTTACTGAATGGCGCTAAGATGTGGATTACAAATTCCTCTATTGCGGATATTGCAATTGTCTGGGCAAAGGACGAAAAAGGTATTGTAAGAGGAATGATTGTTGAAAAAGAATGGCAAGGTTATTCAGCTCCCGAACAGCATGGTAAATGGTCTTTGCGCGCAAGCGTAACCGGCGAACTTGTTTTTGATAATGTAAAAGTTCCTAAAGAATATGTTCTTCCAAATGTTGAAGGTCTAAAAGGACCACTAATGTGTTTAAGCTCTGCACGATATGGAATAGCATGGGGAGCGATTGGCGCGGCAATGGATTGTTATGACGCCGCTGTTCGGTATTCACTGGAAAGAAAGCAGTTTGGTAAACCTGTCGGTGCATTTCAGCTTCAACAGAAAAAATTGGCAGAAGCACTAACTGAAATTACGAAAGCTCAGTTACTTGTATGGAGATGTGGTGTATTGAAAGATGAAGGTAAAGCAACATTTGCGCATATCTCAATGGCAAAACGGAATAATGTTGCAATGGCTTTAAATGTTGCAAGAGAACTCCGCCAGGTTTTAGGTGCTATGGGAATAACTAATGATTACCCGATTATGCGTCACATGATGAATCTGGAATCTGTTATTACTTATGAAGGAACGCACGATATTCATCTATTAATAACAGGACAGGAAATTACAGGTATTCCAGCTTATCGTTAATTAATTTGAACAAATGAATTAAAAGACGCTTTTATAAGCGTCTTTTTTTATTGTAGAAGTTCGGTTTGTTCAGATGCAGGTAGCTCCTGAACTTTATTCAAATGTTTTTCAATCTTTCTTGTTGATTTTGCCGCTTCATCAATTGTATTACTTGCCTCTTGTAATTTCTTTTGCGTTTTCTCAAGCAAGGTTCCGAATGTACCGAATTCATTTTTAACCGAGCCGAGAACTTTCCAGACTTCGCTTGATCTTTTTTCAATGGCAAGAGTTCTGAAACCCATTTGCAGACTATTTAAAAGGGCAGTAAGTGTAGTTGGTCCGCTAATAGTAACACGGTATTCACGCTGAAGTGTTTCGGCAATTCCAGGTCTGCGTAAAACTTCTGCATATAATCCTTCAATGGGTAAGAACATAATAGCAAAGTCTGTAGTGTGTGGAGGATCGATATACTTATCTGCAATTTTCTTTGCTTCATTTTTAATTCTAGTTTCTATACCCTTTTGTGCTTCATTTATCAAAGTTACATTGCTACTTTCCTGAGCGTCAAGTAATCGTTGATAATCTTCAACTGGAAATTTTGCATCAATAGGGAGCCATACAATTTCATTTTTACTTAAATTCCGTCCCGGTAGTTTAATAGCAATTTCAACCTTATCGTTACTTCCTTTTTTTGTAGAAACATTTTTTTCATATTGATCGCGTGTAAGGATCTGTTCAATTAGATTTTCGAGTTGAATTTCGCCCCATCCTCCACGGGTTTTAACATTTGCAAGAACATTTTTAAGATCACCAACACCGCGAGCTAATTCCTGCATATCACCAAGACCTTTATAAACCTGTTCTAATCTCTCGCTTACAAGTTGGAAAGATTCACCCAGCCTCTTTTCTAGTGTGCTATGCAGTTTCTCATCAACTGTATGACGCATTTCTTCAAGTTTTTTAGAATTATTCTCCTGAATTTCTTTAAGCTGCAATTCAACCCGGTTTTGTAATTTATCAAACTTTTGCTCGTTGGTCTGTATAAGTTTTGATAACTGATCAAAAAGTTGATCGCCGAATAATTTAATTGCATTGCTCAATTCTTCACGCTGGGATTTACCAACTTTAGAAATTTCATCTCTGTTGCGCGATAATTCATCTCTAAAAGATTTATCAACTCTGCTGAGTTCGTCTTTAATATTAATCTGAGATTCGCCCTTAATTTTTTTATAGGTTAACCAGATTAATATTAGAATAGCAATTACTGAACCGAGTATTAATAAGAAATAAATTTCATTCATGATCACTCCATTGGCAAGAAAATGAAAAAACCTTAGGTTATTTATCAAATATTTTTTTATTCGTCAAATAATATTTCATTATTTTAAATAAGTAATTCGATCGGGGTTAAATGAAAAGTTGGAAAAAGATTCTATTTGGCATAATTGGTTCGCTATTTATTATAGCTGTTGTAATATTCATAATCTCCTATATAATATTAAATAAATCACTACCTGTTTATGATGGCCAAATAAAATTATCGGGACTAAATTCCAGGGTTAATGTTTACCGGGATTCTTTTGCAGTCCCTTTAATTTCTGCAAGCAAGGATGAAGATTTAGCTTTCGCACTTGGTTATGTCCATGCACAGGAAAGATTATTCCAGATGGATTTAGCACGCAGAGCCGGCGAAGGAAAATTAAGCGAAGTATTCGGCAGCAAAACTATTCCTTTCGATAAAATGTTCCGGACATTAGGATTATATAAAATAGTTGAATCGGCTTACCCAAAACTCAATCCAATCTCACAAAAAATTCTAAAAGCATATTCAAAGGGTGTTAATAGCTTCATTGAAAATTCAAAAGGGAAATATCCAATTGAGTTTGATGTACTCGGGTACGATCCGTATCCGTGGAAACCGGAACACAGTCTTCTTATTGCAAAATTAATGGCATGGGAATTAAATATAAGCTGGTGGAGCGATATTGCATTTTCAAATCTGATTCAGAAAGTAGGCATTGATAAAGCCAAAGAGCTTTTACCGGATTACCCTGAAAATGCACCGACAATTATTCCAAAAGAAATCTCATCTTATGCACATATCGGAAATGAACTGATCAATATCGATAGGCAATTCAGGGAGTTTATGGGTACAACAGGTACTCACATTGGATCTAATAACTGGGTAATAAATGGCAACATCTCTAAATCTAATAAACCGATTATAGCCAACGATCCTCATTTAGGTTTTACTCTGCCGGGCAAATGGTACTTTGCTGTTTTAAGAAGCAATGACTGGAATGCCGAAGGATTTACAATTCCCGGATTACCGGCAGTTGTTATCGGTAAGAATGAAAACATTGCATGGGCAATGACAAATGTTATGGCTGATGATTCAGATTTTTATATTGAAAAAACTGATTCGAGCGGTCAAAAATATTTTGTGAATAATCAATTACGGGATATTATTTCAATTAGGGATTCATTTGCAGTTAAGGACTCATCTTATTACAAATTTACTATTAGAAAAACGCACCGCGGTCCAGTTATTTCTGACGTTCATGCATTCAATATTCTTTATCCCGAAGGTGGTAAAGTCAATTCAACAATTAGTATGCGGTGGACAGCATTTGAATTCAGCGATGAAATGTATGCGGCAATTTCATTAAACAAAGCTAAAAACTGGAATGACTTCAAAGAAGCATTACGTTATTTCACCGCTCCCGGTCAAAATTTTATCTATGCTGATAAATCGGGAAACATCGGATATGTTTGTGCCGCCCGATTACCAATACGGATTAATTCAAGTCCAACTTTAATTTATGACGGTTCAACCGATGCCAATGATTGGAAAGGTTTCGTTCCATACGATGAAATGCCTAAATTTTTTAACCCTTCACAAAATTTTATTGCAACTGCAAATAACAAAACGGTCAGCAATTTCCGGTATCATATATCAAATGTTTGGGAACCTCCATCAAGGATTGAAAGAATAACCGAACTGTTGAAGTCGAAGAAATTCCATTCAAAGGAAGACTTTAAAAATTACCAGATGGATTTCTTTTCACAATATGCAAAAGAAATTGTGCCGTATGTTTTGAATGCGTTCAACGATGCCAAAGTAAACGATAGAAATTTGAGAACTGCAATAGAGTTATTGGATAATTGGAATTTTGAAATGACTGCCTCAAGTCAGGTCCCAACAATTTACCTTCATTTTTATCATCATCTTATTAAAAATATTTTTGAAGATGAACTTGGAGAAGATTTATTAAAAGAATATGTTTTTCTTGCCAATATCCCGTACCGGATAATCTCAAAATACCTAAAAGAAAATTCCTCTTCATTTTTTGATGACGTTAATACTCCTCAAGTTGAAAGAAGGAATGATATTATAAGAAAAAGTCTGGTGGATGCTTTAACAGAGCTTGAAGAAAAATTTGGAGAAGATATTTACAATTGGCAATGGGGAAAAATTCATAAGGTGAGATTCAAGCATATATTCTCCGGTGCTTCATCTATTTTAGATAAGTTAATAAATATCGGTCCATTCGAAATTGGTGGTGATGGCACAACGGTATTTAATACCGAATATTCCTTCCACGAGATTTATGAGAAAGAAAGGGACTTAAAAAAACCTCACCGATCCGAACCTTACCAGAATATACTTGGTCCATCAATGCGGTATATATATGATTTTGGTGATCCCGAATATTTTTATATGATTTTACCAGCCGGTCAAGCCGGGCACTTTCTTAATCCTCATTATAAGGACATGACTAAAAAGTGGCTTAAAGGTGAGTATGTTAAAATTCCTCTTAATGAGAAAGAATTTGTAAACTCTTCCAGGCATACCTTGAATTTAATTCCCTGGTAATACTTAAAGAAGTTTAATTAGCAATGTGTTAAATTAGTTCACAAAATAATTATGGAATATGAAAGTAACAGAACATTTAGATAAATCGAAAGAAACATTAATAAGTTTTGAAATCATTCCTCCCAAACGCGGGGGAGATATAAAACAACTTCTCTCTGTATTGGATGATATTGTAAAATACAATCCTCCTTTCATTGATATAACCAGCCACGCCGCAGAAGTAGTCTATGAAGAAACAAGAGGTGGCGATATGAAAATGAAGGTAAAAAGAAAACGCCCTGGTACATTAGGTATCTGTGCGTTAATCCAGAACAAATACAATATAGATGCTGTCCCACATGTACTTTGTTATGGATTTACCCGCGAGGAAACAGAGGATTTTTTAATCGAGATCCATTACCTGGGGATTGATAATGTTCTTGCAATAAGAGGCGATGAAAGCGGTTTTCACAAACCTCTTAAATACGGACGAAGCATTAATGAGTATGGAGTCGATTTAATAAAACAGATTACTGATTTAAATAACGGCAAATATTTAGAAGATGGATTGCTTGATGCATATCCAATGAATTTTTGCATTGGTACAAGCGGATATCCGGAAAAACATTTTGAGTCTCCAAACCTTCAGATGGATATAAGATATACAAAAGCTAAAATTGAAGCCGGTGCTTCCTATATTGTTACACAAATGTTTTATGACAACAAATTTTATTATGAGTATGTTGATAACTGCCGGAAAGGCGGAATAGATTCTCCGATAATTCCGGGATTAAAAATAATTACATCAAGATCGCATGCTCACACAATACCGAAGAATTTTTATATCGATATACCATCGGAGCTTGTTGAAGAACTTGATAAAGCTAAACCAGAACATGCAATGGAGATAGGAGTTGAATGGACTTTTAAACAGGTTGAAGATTTGTTGAATAAAAATGTTCCGGCAATTCATTTTTACGTGATGCAGAATTCTAAACCGATTAAAATGCTAATGAAAAAATTAGGATTATAAAATGATAATAACCTCGCCCAGTAAATTGATTATGAAAGCAGCATTGCCACGCAGATTAAAATGGGGAGTTGCCGGCTGCGGTAATTATGTGGAAACTTCATTTCTGCCGGTCTTATCGTTAGTTCAAAGAAGTAAACTAATTTCGGTCTTTAGTCATGATATAAAACGCGCAGAATTTATTGCCGGAAAATTTGGTGCACAAAAGTATTCGAATAACTTTCAGGAATTTATTAAAGGTGATTTCGATATTGTGTATATCGCCGGTGCGAATGTTCATCATTATGAACAGGTTATTGAATCTGCCAAAGCCGGTAAACATGTTGTTTGCGAAAAACCTGTTGCCATGAATTCAAATCAAATTCAGGAAATGATTGATAAATGTAAAGAAAATAATGTTAGCTTCTCGGTTAATTTTACACACCGTTTTCATCCTCTTGTTCTTAAATCCAAAGAACTTGTAGATAATGGAATAATAGGTAAAATTGTTTCCGTCTCCGGCTCGTTTAATATTGATTACCCTCCAAATGATAATTTCAGATTCAAAAAGGATTTGAGCGGAGGTGGTGCTTTGAGAGATCTCGGTTCACATATGATCGATATGCTTAGATTATTTGGTGGAGAAATTACCGATACAAAAGGATTTATAGATAATATCGTTTATAAAAGCGAAGTGGAAGATTTCGCTTCGGCTGTTGTTAGATTTGAAAAGGGTGGTTACGGCTATTTTAATGTTTCTTATAATTCCAATAAATCATTTAACCGTATTGAAATTCTTGGTCATAAGGGTATTATTAGTATTGATAATTTTGTCGGTAAGAAGAATGTCTCAGCAAAGTTGATAATTAACCTTCATGGTGAAGCTAAAAAAGCATTCCGTAAAAGAGCAAACAAGGTTTCTTACATGATTAAATCCTTGCAGAGGACTGTTATCAAAAATCAATTACCATTGGTACCCGGTGAAGATGCATTAAAAGCAATGCGAATTATTGAAGAGATTGAAAAACAATGTCGCTAA
>JBBIHP010000118.1:0-7885 GCA_037446915.1 Ignavibacteria bacterium | reverse complement strand
TTACCAATTTACATGATGTCATACCAGCATTCGGAATGATCTTTGAATATGCATTTAATCCACCTGCTCAAATTGCCGGAGTTGGAGGCGGTACTTTCCTAATCTGGCTTAATACTGTTTTGTGGGGTGTTAAACGAGGATTATATTCAAACGAATCCGGACAAGGAAGCGCTCCAATTGCACACTCAACTGCTAAAACTAAATACGGTGTGAGAGAAGGTACAGTAGCGTTATTAGAACCTTTTATTGATACAATTACAATTTGCACATTAACCGGTTTAGTAATTATAAGTACTGAATCATGGCATCATACACAGTTTTATGTTAATCATATCGACCCAAATTTCCAGGGTAAACTTTATAATGCAAGTTTATTAACGTCCCTTGCATTTAAACAGGGATTAAGCTGGCTTTTTAATTATGGTGATAAGATTGTAACACTTGGTGTATTGTTGTTTGCTACATCAACAATTATCAGCTGGTCTTATTATGGTGATAGAGCATCACACTATTTATTCGGACAGAAAGCAATTCTACCTTACAAATGGGTATTTATAGTATTTGTATTTATTGGAGCAATTGCAGAATTAGAAGCTATCTGGGCATTTGGAGATGCTGCACTTGGATTTATGACAGCGCCAAACCTGTTGACTATAATTTTACTTTCAGGTGTATTGAAGAATGACGTTAAAAATTATTTTTCGATGAAGCACATTCCTCATAAAGAATTAATGAAGGAAAAAAATAAGTAGAGAATAGAATTAAAAAGAAGAGCCTTCGAGGTAATTATTTTACCTCGAAGGTTTTTTATTCTTATCCGAAAAAAGTTTCAGCAACACTCAACAAATCATCATCAACAGTTTTAAGTGTTCCTGTTGCATCAGCCAAATCTACTGCTACAATATCCTTTCCTCTTAATGCAGCCATTTTGCCCCAAAAGCTATTGTTCACTAAATCAGCTGCAAAAACACCGTAACGTGTAGCAAGCACTCTATCGAAAGCAGTTGGACTTCCGCCCCGTTGAATATAACCAAGAATTGTAGCTCTTGTTTCAAATCCCGTTCTCTTTTCAATTTCTTCAGCAACAACGTTTCCAATTCCACCAAGCTTAACATGTCCAAAAGCATCTTTCTTAAGACTGCTAAGAATAAATGAACCATCTTTATCAGTTTGTTCTTCAGTTTGAATTTTTGCACCTTCGGACACAACTACAATACTAAAACTTTTTCCGCTCTCATGGCGTTTTTTAATTACATCACAAACAGCTTCAATACTAAATGGTTTTTCCGGAACAAGAATAATATCTGCACCACCGGCAATACCGGAATGAATTGCTATCCATCCAGCATGTCTTCCCATAACTTCTACTACCATTACCCTGTTATGAGCTTCGGCAGTAGTATGTAACCGGTCGATTGCTTCAGTTGCAATATTAACAGCAGTATCAAAACCGAAGGTATAATCGGTTGCATTAAGATCATTATCAATTGTCTTTGGAACTCCAACAACTTTAACACCGGCTTTGAAAAGCTTTGAAGCTATTCCAAGTGTATCTTCTCCACCGATTGCAATAAGAGCTTCAATTCCATTAGCTTCCATATTTTTCTTAACCGTTTCTTCACCATTCGGAACTTTGTAAATGTTTGTTCTTGACGTACCAATTATAGTTCCACCTCTGTGGAGAATTCCGGAAATTGCTTCCCTATCAAGTTTACAATAGTTATTATCAAGAAGACCTCTCCAGCCTTCTCTAATACCAATTAATTCGTGTCCGTACTGTAAAGATTTTCTAACAACAGCTCTTATAACTGCATTTAATCCCGGACAATCTCCGCCACCTGTTAAAACACCTATTTTCATTTTCTATCCCCTTAATTTTATAACAGTTTTAGATTGGCAAATTTAGATAACAGTTGTTTTGTACCACTCTCTTCGAATGCAATTGTAACTCTCTGAAGTTCACCGGTACCAACTATTTGTAATATTTTTCCAACACCAAAGACCTGGTGAACAACACGGCTTCCAACACGCAGCGACCTACGTTCCTGATCATAGTCATCGTAACTTTCCTGATAAAATTCATCAGTTAAATCCCTTTTACGTCTTCCGGATTTACGACCTGCACCGTTCAATTCCTCAAATGTATCTTCATCAAGCTCATCTAAAAATCTTGATTTACTTTGATAAGCAACCTCACCGAATCTGTAACGTGAACGGGCATATGTTAGAAATACTTTTTGCTGTGCACGTGTTAAGGCAACATAAAACAACCTTCTTTCCTCTTCTAATTTAGAATCGGAATCGAACCTTGGATTGAGCGGGAAGATATCTTCTTCTAATCCCGTAATAAATATTAGAGGGAATTCAAGACCTTTAGCGCTGTGAACTGTCATTAGAGTTACTGAATTTTCTCTTTCGTTATATTGATCCACTCCTGAAATAAGAGAGACTTCAGCAACAAATTCATCGAGCGTTGAATCAGGATTTTCCTTGCTATGTTGCTGAACTGCACTAAGGAGTTCCTGAATATTATCATACCGGCTCATCGATTCTGGAGTATTTTCCTCTTTATAAATTTTAAGAATTCCAAGTTCATCAACAAGAGCAGAAGTTAACTCGCCAACAGAGAGTTTATCTTTCAGAACGGTATATTTATCGAGCAATAATTTGAATTGCTTAACATTTTTCTGAATTCGTTCTTTGACTTCAATAACTTCGAATACTCGCGACATCGTTGCAAATAGCGAGAGGTTAAGTTTACGTGCAAAAGCAATCATTTTGGAAATAGATGTGTTTCCAATTCCTCTTTGAGGGAAATTCATTATACGCAATAAACTTTCTTCATCATTCTGATTTGTTAGCACTCTTAAATATGCAATTACATCTTTAACTTCTTTTCTTCTATAGAATTCTACCCCGCCCACAATTTTGTAAGGAATTTTTTCTCTCCGCAATGCATCTTCAAGAGCACGGGATTGTGAGTTCAAGCGGTAAAATAGTGCAATATCATTTAACGAAATCTTACGTGTAGAAATTTCCTTCTTTATTCTCTTTGCAATCTGGAACGCTTCATCTTTTTCATCGGATGCTCTAATTAATGTTAATTCCTCTCCGTCATTGTTTTCTGTCCATAATGTTTTTGTAATCTGTTCTGTGTTGTTCTTAATTATGGAATCTGCAGCAGCAAGAATCAATTTTGTTGAACGGTAATTTTGTTCGAGCCTGAAAATTTTTGCTCCTTTAAAATCTTTTTTAAAGTTGAGCATATTTTTAATTTCGGCACCGCGCCAGCTATAAATACTTTGTGCATCATCGCCAACAACACAAATTTTATCTTTTACCGGACTTAAAAGTTTTAGTAATTCATATTGTGCTTTATTTGTATCCTGGTATTCATCAACAAGAATATACTTGAATTGTTTTTTATACTTGGAAAGAATTTTAGGATTATCGTAAAACAGTTCGATCGGTTTTAAAAGCAGATCATCAAAATCCATTGCATTGTTTTCAAACAACCTTTTATTGTATTCGATATAGACTTCCAGGAATTTTTTATCGGCAAGGGTCGTAGCCATATGCTTACCGAAGTTTTCCGGTTTAATCATCTGGTTTTTAAGATAACTTATTTTATGCTGAACACCATTTGGGGTTAAATTTTCGAGATTGATATTCAGACTTTGCAATACATTACCGACAAGAGAAATAGAATCCTCGCGGTCGTAAATTGAAAAATTAGAGTGATAGTTAATAGCTTTTGCTTCCACTCTGAGGATTTTAGCAAAAATTGAGTGAAAAGTACCCATCCAGAGTGAACCGGCTTTTTTACCAACAAGGGAACGGATACGGTCTTTCATCTCTTTTGCAGCTTTATTTGTAAATGTGAGAGCAAGAATTGATTCGGGTTCCAGTCCTTTATCGATTAAATAAGCTATTTTATAGGTTAAAACGCGTGTTTTTCCAGATCCCGCACCGGCTACAATCATATGGGGTCCGGAATTGTACTCAACGGCTTTCAGCTGTTCCTGATTTAAGTCATTAAGAATTTTCATGGTTTTTGGCTTTTTTGTGGATTTTTAGCTGACAAAGGTATGAAAAATTGATTGGATTTTCAATTAATTTTTAAGAAAATAAATTTTGCAGCAAAGTTGTATTGGTTATATAAGAAGTTTACCGTTTTTCATAATCATTTTGCCATCAAAATAAACAGTTGGTTTTTTAACCACCCCATCAAGGTGAATAGGAACATTTACATTTCCACCCATCGATTTATTATCACCGATAGCAATATGAATTGTACCCATAACTTTTTCATCTTCAAGAAGTAAACCGCTTAACTTTGCCCGGTCATTGGTTCCAATACCAAATTCAGCAATGTTACGGGCTGATAAATCATAATCATGTAAAATTTTATTCAACTTATCTGCCTGGGAACCTCCGGAGATTTCAACGGCAAATCCATCCTCAACAACAAATTTTATCGGTTTACTTTTAATTACCCCGATTCCAGCCATTGAACCATCAACAATAAAAACACCATTGGATTTTCCTTCGAGTGGTGCTATGTATGCTTCACCGGTTGGTAAATTACCACTCTCCCCTTTTGCGTGGAATAATCCTTTGCTTGCGTGACCTTTACGAGTGGAAATATCCATTGTTATATCAGTTCCATTTGGTGCGATTACCTTAACAACATTTGTTTTGGTTAATATATTGGTAAGTTTTATTGTAAGTGCTGCAATTTTTTTATAGTCTGCATTTAGTCCGCGTATCATTACATCTTCCGTAATACCGGGGAATGTAGCAATTCTAGCACCGAGTGCGGATGCTTCCCTTCTTGCATTTGTATGTGTTAAGGATTTTGTTGTTGGGCATAAAACAACATCAAACATTTTCATTAATTCGGCAATTTGTTTTGGAGGTTCCTGTCCATGCATCTCTCTCGATTTCATTTCGATATAAAGACTTTCGTGACCGAGTGATAAGCTATTTTTATATAAGCTATAACCGATTTTTCTTTTCAATTCGTCAGTTACAATTAACACAGATTCATTTGATTGAGTGCCCATGCAATCACGAATTGCAATAATAGAAGCTTTATCAAGAGCAGTAAGTTTCATAAATACCTCTTAAAGTGGAAAGCCGATATTCAATTGAACGGTTGTCATCAATCCGCCTTTTGAAACCGGATTAGAAATTTTAATTGGACCTGTTAATAATTCTGACTTTATATCCATCTGATCAACTTTTAGAAAGCTATAGCTTGCCGTTCCTTCCAGGCTTATATAATCCGGAACGATGTGAATGATTAAACCAGTTGCAAGGTAATAGTTCACTTTATTTGTTTGAGGTTCATATTTAATTTCTGATAATTGATTTTCATCTCTAAAAGTTGTGTGAACAAATTCACTGTTATGAAAAACAACTCCGCCTTCAACAACCTTAAAATCAACAATGGAAAAAAGCGGGACACCAACATCCAGCGCCAACCCCCAATGATTGAGTGATAACTGATATTTGTTTTTGATTATTGAATTTTGATCGTTAGCACTCTGTTCATGATTCTCTTTTATAAACTGATAATATCCTTTGGCAGAGATAAAAAAGTTATCGAACTTTGCACGGAAAATATTTGCACCGATTCTATATCCGGTACCTTTCTTAAATTCAACGTTGGATTTTGGAACGGGTCCATAGTAATTCAGTTTAATATATTGATTAATGCCATCAACTTTATATTGTTGTTCCGAAAATCCGGCATAAAATCCACTCAAACCCAAGCAGCCAAATCCGAATGTTTGCGGGTATGATGAATAGAATGGAATTAGAATAATTACAACTAAAGTAAAATTTCTAAATAAAATATTATTCTTCATTAAGTGAATTTTCTCCATTCCCGGCAATAATTTACAAAAAATAAAACTAACTTCTTATACGTTCTATTTAATTCCCTTTTCCAATCCATGAGAGTTAGGACCCATTTCACTTCTTCGAAGCAGAAATGCAAATATAAGTCCGAAAAATCCCAGTGAAGAAAAGATCCACATACCAAGAGTATAACCGCCAGAAAAATCGTTAGCCCAGCCTATAATAAAATTAAATCCGGCCAGCCCAATGTTTTGAATCATAGTCATTAATCCGTAAGCAGTTCCTAATTTGGCTTCATCAACAATTATTGCAACAGACGGCCACATTACAGCGGGAATAAGTGAAAAAGCTAATCCCATCATTGCCATTGGAATGTATAACGTAACATTTGTGTAAGCCATTAGTAAATAAACCGGGACAAGAATAAGCGAACCGAACATCATCAGTAATGATCTCTTGCCGATATAATCCGCAAACAATCCGAATAACGGAGTTAAAATCATTGCAGAGAGTGTGAGCATACTCGAAAGGAATCCGCCGAATTCCCTTGTAGTACCGTGAACATCAATAAAAAATTTAACGGCAAATGTCTGGAATGGAAAAATTCCTGAATAAAAAGTAACACATAGAAGTACAACGAACCAGTACGAATTACTGAACGAAAATATTTCTTTGAAATTAATTTTATCCTGTTTAGGAACCGGACGAAGTGAATAATTTTTTTCTGCATAAGTGTCCATTCCCCAATAAATAATTACCGATAGAATTGAAATGACGCCGGCTGCAACAGAAATTAGTAACGGGTATTGCCAATTATCGTATAAACCTCTTGCCCATGTTGGAGAATTAAGAGCAGCAAATGATCCTAACCTTGCAAGAGTCAAATTCAAGCCGAATGCAAATGATAATTGTTTTCCTTTAAACCATCTTCCGATAACAGTAGTAACTGCAACAATCATTGATTCAGCCCCAAGACCAAATACAAGCCGTCCAATTGCCATAAATGTTAAATCGTTTGAAGAAGCAGTGATAATTGCTCCGGTTAAACAGAGTGCGGTAAAAATAAATGTTGAAATCCGTGTCCCGATTTTATCAATTATTATTCCGCCAATTAAAACCATTAGAACATTCGGAACGCTGTAAATACCTTGAAGCAATCCAATGTTGGAATCAGTAAAACCAAGTTGTTTTACAAGCAGATCGGCTAACGGACTAATACTATCGTATATATAGTAATTACCGAACATTGCAAGAGAAACAAAAATTAAAATAATCCACCTGAAAACAGCGGAAGGTTCCGGTTTATTTGATATTTGATTTTCCATTACATCTTTTAATAATCATTATTATAATCTTGCTGATGATCATGCTCTCTAGTAAAAATAACCTTGAGAGCATGACCAAAAACAATAGTTTTAGTTATACAGCAGGAATGTTCCTCAATGCGTTTGATAAAAGATTCCAGAATTTTTCTACAGTACTTATCTGAACTTTTTCATCGGGAGAGTGTGCACCTGTAATAGTTGGACCGAATGAAATCATATCCATTTCTGGAAATCTCTCTTTAATAATACCGCATTCAAGACCGGCATGAATTGCTTTTACTTCAGGATGATTGTTATACATGTTTTCGTAAACACTTTTCATAACAGATAAAACCGGAGAATGAATATCGGGTTTCCAGCCGGGGTAACCATCCCCCTGTTTTACATCTGCTTTGGCGAGTCTAAATGTAGCAGCTACTGCATTGGAGATATCTTTCTTTTCGGTTTCAACCGAACTTCTCTGGCTCAAAATTACTTCAACATTTTTTCCTTTAGTAGTAACTACAGCAAGGTTAGAAGAAGTTTCAACCAGTCCTTCAATATCCGCGCTCATTTTAATTACGCCACTCTGAACAGAATAAAGAGAATCGATTAGATTTATCGCTGTTGTTTTATCCATAACTTTGGCTTTGGATTTTACTTCGGAAGCAATAACTTCTAAGTTTTGTTCAACGCTTGCAAGTTCAGCTTTTACA
>JBBIHP010000117.1:4586-7966 GCA_037446915.1 Ignavibacteria bacterium | reverse complement strand
GCACACGAGCTCGGCCATACCATGCATAGCTATTATTCTAACAAGAACCAGCCGTTTGTTAATGCCCAGTATGCCACTTTTGTTGCAGAGATTGCATCAACAATTAATGAAGCTCTTCTGAATGACTATATGGTTAAGAATGCAAAATCCAGAGATGAAAAACTCTATCTGCTCGGGACATATTTAGATTTATTGCGTTCTACAATTTACCGTCAGGTTTCCTTTGCGGAATTTGAATGGGAGATTCATAAAAAAGTTGAGAACGGTGAGCCGCTTACAGGTGAAGAGATGAGTAAAATATATTACGATATTGTGAAAAGATATTATGGACACGATCAGAATGTATGTGTTGTGCCGGATTATATCGCTTACGAGTGGGCATACATTCATCATTTCGTCGGTTATACTTATTACGTTTATCAATATTCCACATCATTGATTTATGCGATAGCGCTTGCTGAAAAGATTGTAAAGGAAGGTCAACCGGCAGTTGATAAATTTTACAATATATTGAATGGTGGTTCTTCTGATTATCCGATTGAGCTGATTAAAAAAGCCGGACTCGATCCGTTAAGTCCCGAAGCATTTGATCTTACAATTGCTAAAATGAATAGCGTGATGGATCAGATTGAGGAGTTGTTAAATTCTAAAAAATAATTACTGTGTAAACCTTGAAGGTTCTATCTCCCGGTCCAGATAACAACAACGCCGCCAGGAGTTTTGCCCCCTCCAAATTCATAAGGCGCTTGCATCATACTCGAATAAATTTCAATTGCTTTGATCTCAAGCGGGTTAAGGTACTCAATCGGATTGGGAGGAGCATCTAAACCCATTGGATTTTTAGCTTTTTGCTTACCGAACAATCCGCTGTATCTTTGTACGTCATCATATTTATCCTGATTGATCCATATACCGTCAACATAAAATCTTATCGGCATTCCTGAATTCACATAACTATTAAAATAAAAGGCATTGTCTTCTCTCTTATAAGTAATCCCAAGTAAACCCGTTAGAAAACTTCTCATTGTGTTATTAACTTTCTCTTTAATTTCTTCTTTTGAATAAAATCTTCCATCTCTGCTCTTTTTTCTTGTGTAAAATCCGGCAGCATCCAATTCCATATCTTTCTTTTCGCCTTCAACGGTAATCTCTCCAAGTGTATAAGCAGCGGGTAAAAGACCTATGTCAATAACGAGTGTATCATTGGATGCAAATGATAAGCTGTTAACTATTTTGTCCTCGTAGGAGACATGCTGAGTCTGAATGATGAATTCACTCAGTTTCACTTTTCTAAATAAAAAATTTCCCTCTTCATCGCTTGTTTGGATTGCGTTAATCTTATCCAGTGAAGGTTTTAGTAAAATAATTACATCAGGAATCGGTTTCCTATTGGATAGATCGTAGATATTACCAATAATTGTTTGAGAATATGATTCAGTAAAACTCAGAATTAATAATAGACTAACCCAGAAAATTCTTATTATTGGTTTCATTTACCACCTTCCTATAAATTATCAAATACACCTGTCCATATAAGAATTACACCATTGGGTCTCCCTCTACTATATTGAAAGGGGGCAATGGTTCCATTCCTATAAACCTCTATAGCCTTTATATTATTGGGAGAAACCATATCAAGTGGATTAAATAAACTACCCGGTTCATTCTCAACTAACATTCCATCAATATAAATCAGCATGCCTCCCGAACTATTGGATAACCCGGGTCTTCTTGTAGAGAATACCTGTCTATTAGCAACTATAATCCCCGGTATTCCATATAATATTTCTGATAGGTGTCCTATTGCTCTGTTTTTAAAATCTTTCGAAGTTAAAAATTTGCCGTCACCAAAGTTCTTCCTTCTATAGAAACCAACATTTGCTAATTCCATATCATAATTTTCTAATGGTTTTTTCCCGGCAACCTCAATTTCTTTCAATAAAATTGGGAGTGGGTGCATTTCTAATATAATGTTTAAAGTATCATTTTGTGGAATTCTTAGTTTACCAACAATTATTTCCTGATAACCTAATCTGTTTGCTTTGAGGTAGAACTCTTTTACTTTTGGATTACGGTAAATAAAAAATCCCAGACTATCACTTATTCTAAATGTTGAAATTGTTTTAGCAGTTGGCATAAAATAAATGTAGGTGTCACTAATTGGTTTTCCGGTAATGGCATCTACAACCTTACCCCCAATAACTTGAGCAGAAGATGTGGTTGAAAATAAAAGGAGAATTAGGAAAATACTTAAACCGGTTTTAGATGAATAATTTTTGCTTCTCATCTTATCTTCCGTTTAATATTGGCTATTCTTGTTACGACTCAAAATAATTTATTTTTATTTAAAACAAAATGAAATTTTTAAGGTAGAATATATATTCTTTGAAGTGTTCTGAATGGAAGAGACTTTGTTTTATTTAAAATAGAGAACTTGCTCACATAAGCACTCGGGGATGCCGGAACTGGAGGGGGTTATTCCAGCCCCGGCTCTATTGCTTGCAAGCAAAGTTCTAATTTAAGTGGAGTTTCCTTAATGCCATACCGATAGCGGTCTCAATTGAATATCTTTCATTCAGGTAATCTACAACAAGGTTAATAAAAGATTTCTGAGCTTTTTTCGGTATCAATACTCCATAAAATGCTGATGCTATTTCAAATATCTTGTTCATATAACGGTTTATTAGTTTCTCACTATATTATCGAAGGAAATCCAAAAAAATTTAGTAGTGGAAGATCAAAATGAATATTGACGAAGTAAGAAATCTTTTTCCCCATCTCAAAACCGGTCAAATCTATTTTAACCATGCTGCTATTGGTCCATGGTCTAATCTGGTTTTGAAGCGGATTAATGAATATTCTAATCAAAGAAGCGGAGAAGAAATTGAAAATTATAAGTCCTTCTTGAACTGGAGCTCATCCGCAAAAAGTAAATTTGGAAAATTAATAGGTGCTAACCCCGATAGAATCGCATGGATTGATAATGTATCGAACGGACTAAATATTTTAGCCCAGGGATTAAAATGGGAAAAAGGGGATAGGGTTATAATAAATGATATCGAATTCCCTTCAAATGTTTATCCCTTTCTTAATTTAAGAGAGTATGGTGTTGAAGTAGATATTGTAAAATCGAAAAACGGTATTGTTAATATTGATGATATTGAAAAAGCAATTACTCGCCAAACGAAGCTGGTTTCTATTAGTGCAGTTCAGTTTCTATCGGGTTATCGGGCAAATCTTGATGCAATAGGAGAGCTATGTAAGAAGAACAATATTATTTTTTGCGTTGATGCGATTCAGGCAACTGGTGTTGTACAGATGGATGTTGTCAAATCTAATATTGATTTTCTCTGCGGCGGAACTCAAAAGTGGTTAATGGC
>JBBIHP010000117.1:0-4486 GCA_037446915.1 Ignavibacteria bacterium | reverse complement strand
TGTGCGGTTCGAGAAGGGATGATAAGATTTTCGCCACATTTTTATAATACCAACGAAGAAATTGATTTTGTAATTGAAGAGTTGAAGAAGATTGTTAAATAATAGAGACCGCGCGAGGCGATCTCTATTTCCAACGGAATTATTTTTCCGGATTGTAGGAAAGTTCTACTTTAACATGAAAATCTGCACCGCTGAATAAGGTATATTTTACTTCTCCGATTGTGCACTTATAATCTTCACCAACAAGTTCGCTAATTACTTTTGCAATTGAAGACTCAAGTGATCCGATGCTAACAGATTTCAATTTGTTCTTTAGTAATTTTTCTACATCTATTGCTTTTTCCTGTTCTGCCATAATTTATCTCCTTAATTAAAATTTATTTACGCATTGTTAGACGATTGATTATTCGTCCGGTTTTCATAAAATCCAATCAGAAATTCGGTTAATTCCTAATTAATTTCAATAACTCTTCTGTTTTTTCAAGCATCAATTTTTCATTTTGTCTGGATTCAACGTTCAATCTGATAAGCGGTTCCGTATTGCTAATACGTATATTAAAGCGCCAGTCGGGGTATTCAACGCTTAAACCGTCAAGTTCATCAATAACTCCATCCTTGTAATTCTCTTTAATCACTTTTATTTTTTCCGCTCCATTACTTACCGTTGAATTAATTTCGCCGGAACATGGATACGTCTTAACCATCTCACCTACTAAATCGGATAACTTTGAATTCTCTTCTGACATCAGTTGAAGTATAAGCAAAAATGGAATTAGTCCGCTATCCGAATAATAATTATCGCGGAAATAATGGTGAGCCGACATTTCGCCGCCGTAAATAGAATTAACCTCTCTCATCTTCTGCTTAATGTATGCATGCCCGCTCTTGGAAACTACGGTTTTCCCGCCCGATTTTTCAACAACCTCAATTGTATTCCATGTAAGTCGCGGATCGTGAACAATTTTTTCATCCGGATTATGCTTCAAAATGGATTTTGCAAGTAATCCAACTATGTAATAACCTTCTATAAAATTTCCCTGCTCATCAAAGAAAAAGCATCTATCGTAATCGCCGTCCCACGCAACTCCAAGATCTGCGTTGTGGTTCTTTATTGCATCGATTGTCGGTTGTCTGTTCTCTGGAAGAAGAGGGTTAGGAACTCCATTAGGAAATTTTGAATCGGGTTCGTGAAAAACTTTTATCATTTTAATAGGAAGATTTTTTTCAAGCTGATCGAGAGCCGGTCCAACACAACCGTTACCGGCATTAACTACTACTTTATAAGGATTAATTTTATTTGCATCATAAAACTTTTTAAGACTTTCGATAAATTCTTTCATAATATCTTTTGAAATTACTTTCCCTTTAACCGGTGCATTAGCGGGGATTTCATTTTTTATAATCATTCTTTCTATTTCATGTAAACCGGAATCGTATCCTAATGGAACAGAGGCTTTCTTAACAAATTTTAGTCCGTTATATTCTGGTGGATTATGGCTTGCAGTTATCATCACACCGGCATCTGCATTAAGAAATGGAGTGCCAAAGTAGATCATTTCTGTTCCGCACAAACCCAAATCGAACACATCACTTCCAGCATCTGTTATTCCTTCTGAAAGTGCGGAGGCAAGTTCCGGTGATGATTCACGAACATCTCTTCCTATTACAACGGATTTACAATTCAAATAATTAACAAGAATTTTACCAACTTTGTAAGCCAGTTCCGGATTTAAGTCCGACGGCACTTTTCCCCTTATATCGTAAGCTTTGAATGAAGCGATTCTATCCATAGTTTCTCCAAAATTGATGGCTCTAAAATACTGATTTTTCCCAAAAGGATTATTTGAATTCTACTTACAAACATCATTTTTGATTATTCACAGATTATGAGGCAACAATTAAATGAGTGGAAAAAATTTGGCGGATTAATTTTTACATAGAATTCCATGAGTCTATCAATTATTTTTGAATCGCTTTTTTAAGAGGAGGTAAATTATAGAGACCAGTTCTACAAATCCGTCCAGATTTGTTCAATGCAGCAACTCCAAATGTCGCTTAATATTTACTTGCGATACTATAACCGAGTTTGTTGAGGCAAATTATCTATGTCCGGTATGCAGACATAAGCTTAAAACTCATCATGTAATTCAATGCAGTAATTGCGAAACAATTGTAAATTTATTGCCAATAGAAATTGGAGAAGAGCCGGTAATTTTTAATGTAAAAAAATGTCACCACTGTATCGGTTCGGTAGATGATGAAAGGAGAATTCAACCTTTTATTTATCCTGAAATAATGATATAAGCTGCGTTCTATCGTATAGAATTATTTGATATTTGATTCATCTTAACTTGATTAGAAATTTAATCTCGCCTGATATATTTTTACTTCCGTTAAATAATTCCCATCATTAATCGGGGGTTCGTATGAACAAACCTACAAGATTCTCAATTCAATTAGTAATTCTGTTTTTATTTGTATCACTTCCATTCTTTGCTCAACAAAAATTTATACCGGATACCGTAAAAGCTAAAAAGTTTGATATCGGTAAAATGTGGACTTTTGAACATGCACCGGTCGATTACTTTTATGAAGCTTATGGATTTAAACCTACACAGGAATGGCTCGATCATGCACGTCTTTCTACTTTAAGATTTGGCGGCGGATGTTCATCGGGATTTATTTCCGAGGACGGATTGCTTTTAACCAATCATCATTGTGTTGATTTTATCGCTCAAAGAATTCAGAAAGAAGGGGAAAATATTCCCCGCGATGGATTTTATGCCGCAACTTTGGCCGAAGAGAGGAGAGTTCCTAATCTCTCAGTTACTCAGCTTACATTGATTGTTGATGTAACTGACGAGGTTGTTGCCGCGATTAATAAAGGTAAGACCGACAAAGAAAAAGTTGAATTGAAAAATGCTAAGATTCAGGAGTTACAGGATAAGTATTCTAAAGAAACAGGTTTGGTTTGTAATGTCACATCATTGTATCATGGCGGAAAATATTCGTTATACGGAGTTAAGAGATATAACGATGTGCGTGCTGTAATATTTATGGAAAGGATAGTCGGTTTGTATGGCGGAGATCCTGATAATTATACTTATCCTCGATACAATTCCGATTTTGCAGTTCTGCGTGTTTATGATGATAACGGTAAACCGCTTAAGACAAGTAATTTTTTCAAGATGAATGTTTATGGACCAAAGCTTGATGATCCATTATTTGTACTTGGTTATCCGGGTGTTACTAATCGACTCAAGACAATCGCACAGCTTGAATATAACCGCGATATCACATACAGGAATAACACATTCCAGAGTAATGGGATGGTAAAAATTTATGAAGAGATGATGAAGCTCTATCCTGAGAGAGCCGATATTTACCGCGGATTAATGTTCGGTCCGGCTAATACAGCAAAGCGTCAGAACGGTTTTATTGTAAATCTATTTGATCCTTATTTAATGGCACGTAAAAAAGCATTTGAAAATGATATAAAAAAAATTGTGATGAATGACCCGGTAAAGAAACAGAAGTACGGAAATATATGGGATGCAATTGCAAAGACGCGTAAAGAACTTGCCGTTCATTCCGGTGAACGTGCAGCATTTGCACGGTTGAATAATTCGATTTATTACCAGAGAGCATTCGACCTGGTTGAGTTTGCATTCGCTTCAAAAATTCCCGAAGATCAAAGACCACCCGAAATGAGAGGCGATAGATTAACTCAGGCAATGGCAAATCTTCCAGCCGATATCGATTTACCATTAGAGAAGAAAAAACTTGCTATGGTAAATGATTTTATTGTTTTGAATCTCGGTAAAGATAATTCGATTGCTAAAAAATATTTTGGCGGATTGTCAGGCGAAAAGCTTGCTGATAAGCTTATGGGTGAATCAAAACTTAACGACAAGGATTTTGTTCTTTCATTAATTAAAGGAAATCCTGAAGAAATATTAAAAAGTAACGATCCGTTTATTAAGTATTATTCTGAAACACGCGATGCAAGGTTAAAATATCTGGCAGAGGCACAGGAAATTATTAATACAGAAACTGTTCTTGAAGATCAGTTAGGATTAGTGATTTATGATATCTTTGGAACAAGCATTGCACCCGATGCAACCGGCACATTCAGAATAAGTGATGGTCTTATTGCCGGTTACGATTATAACGGAACAATTGCACCACCGATGACTACCTTCTACGGGTTATACGATCGTTACTATTCACATCAGAAACAATGGCCATGGGATCTTCCGGCTCGATGGCTTAATTACGGCGGTCTCGATTTATCCGCACAGAATAATTTTGTAGGAACTTTTGATACAGTTGGAGGAAGCTCGGGTAGCCCGATAATTAATAAGAATGGCGAATATGTTGGAATTCTCCACGATGGTAATATGGAAGGGCTCTCGAACGATTTTATTTATACAACAGAAAAGAACCGTTCAATTGCACTCTCCTCCCAGGCAATTTACCAGATTGT
>JBBIHP010000116.1:0-8196 GCA_037446915.1 Ignavibacteria bacterium | reverse complement strand
AAATTTTTGGGAGATATTAGTTATAGGTGCATTAAATACTTCTATTGAAAAAGCGTCTGCTCAGATATTCGCAGAAATTTTAAAGAGGATCTTTTTTGATGGCACGTCTTCTTCATCTATTGTTATTTCAAAAGTGGGACTAAGCCAATTATATGTTGAGCCCTCAATTAAGTTCTTACTGGAAAAAGGTTCAGAAATTACTTCCTCAGAATTAATAAATAAGTTTGTAGTTAAGGATAATAGAATCATTAGTGTTGAGAGTACTAAAACGAACTACAAAGATTTTGATTATGTAATATCAGCAGTTCCAGTTAATTCACTTGCAAGAATTTTGGAGAATTCCAGCATCAGTAATATTAGACTTCCAGTTCTTAAATACTCAACAATTTTAAATATTCATTTGTGGTTAACAGAAAATCGATTTCAAGAACGGTTTTACGGCTTATTGGATTCAAATATTCATTGGGTATTTAATCACGGAGGGCATATCTCAATAACAATAAGTAATGCAGATTCATATAAAGACTATTCAGAGAAAGAAATTCTAAATGTGATATATTCGGATTTAGAGATATTTTTTCCTATATTCAAATCAAGTTTAGTGAAGGATTTTAAAGTTATTAAAGAAAAGCGTGCTACATTTATTCCTGATACCAATTCAATAATTGATAGGGAAGAGATTGAAGTACCATTTGAAAATTTGATTCTGGCTGGTGATTGGACAATTCCAACTTTACCGGCAACAATTGAAAGTGCAGTTTTGAGTGCTCATAATGTAATGGAAAAAATATTAAATCATATCGGACATCAGTAAGCAACTGAATATAAATAAACAAATCTAATTCATTTTAAAACGGAGGAATTATGTCCGGATTAAAACAAAAACTTCAAGAAAAAATTCTGGTTGAAAAACCTCGAACTGAAAAGCTTCTTAAAGAGTATTCCAATGTAAAAGTCGATGAAGTAAACATTGGCCAAATAATTGGCGGCATGAGAGATATAAAAAGTTTAGTAACAGATGTTTCTTATCTCGATCCATTTGAGGGAATTCGATTCAGAGGTTTAACGATCCCGGAAGTATTTGAGAAATTACCAAAAGATGCCGGTAATGAAATGCCGTCAGTTGAAGGATTCTTTTATTTCCTATTGACCGGTGATATGCCAACCTCTAAGGAAGTTGATGAGGTTAAAGAGGAATTTAATTCAAGAAGAAAAGTGCCGGATTTTGTTTTCAATATTTTAAAATCGATGCCGGCAGATTCACATCCGATGACTATGTTTTCTGCAGCAATTCTTTCCATGAACAAAGATTCGCTCTTCGTAAAAAAATATCATGAGGGTGTTAAGAAAAATGTTTACTGGGAATATTATTACGAAGATGCAATGAATCTTCTTGCTAAATTACCGGAAATAGCTGCATTTATTTATCGGCTCAAATATAGAAACGGTGATATAATTCCACCTGATCCAAAGCTTGATTTCGGAGCTAACTTTGCTCACATGATGGGTATTGCTAAACCATACGATGAAGTAGCAAGAATGTATTTTATACTTCATAGTGATCATGAAAGCGGAAATGTAAGCGCTCATACCGGTCATTTAGTTGCAAGTGCATTATCAGATATCTATTATGCAATAAGTGCTATGTTAAACGGTTTAGCCGGTCCATTGCATGGCTTAGCAAATGAAGAAGTTTTAAGATGGTTACATGGTGTTATGGAGAAAATGGGTGGTAAAGTACCAACAGAAGAAGAAATGAAAAATTTTGTTTATGAAACCTTAAAGACCGGTGTAATTCCGGGTTATGGTCATGCTGTTCTTAGAAAAACAGATCCGCGTTATATGGCTCAGAGAGAGTTTTGTTTAAAACATTTACCGAATGATACATTATTCAATTATGTCGATTTACTCTTCAAGGTAGTTCCGGCAATACTTCTTGAACAGGGTAAAGCAAAAAATCCATGGCCGAATGTTGATGCTCAGTCGGGTGTTATTCAATGGTATTACGGTGTAAAAGAATATGAATTCTACACTGTACTATTTGGAATAGGAAGAGCATTAGGAGTATGCAGTAATATTATCTGGGCAAGAGCATTGGGTTATCCAATCGAAAGACCAAAATCGTTAACAACTGCAATGCTTGAAGAAGTTGCATTTGGTAAAAATAATTAGGTTCTTAAATTTCTTGGCGGAAAGGGTGAATTTAAATTCACCCTTTTCTATTTTTACTAAAAGTAGAAATTCATGGATAAAAAAATATTATATATTATAGCTGCACTGGCAATTCTTATAACTGTAACTGCTGTGGTAGTAGTTCAAAAAATATCTACAATCACAAATCATACGCCTCAAGAGATAATCGTTCATCTTAATAACGAACACAGAGTATTTAATCCGCCTGTTCCTCAGACTATTGATTTTTGTGGTGAAAAAGTTCCGCTTAATGATTTTGATGTAAATGAAAGGATGGAACGAGAATTACTGGTTAATGTGCACTGGTCCTCTGCAACAATTTTATATCTTAAAAGAGCTAACCGTTGGTTCCCGGTTATTGAACCGATCTTGAAGAGTAATGGAATTCCAAATGACTTTAAGTACCTTGCTGTAATTGAAAGCGGTCTTACAAATGTAGTTTCTCCAGCCGGAGCTGCAGGATTCTGGCAATTAATGCCCCAGGTTGCACGAAATTATGGATTGGAAGTAAATGATAAGGTTGATGAAAGATATAATTTAGAAAAAGCAACTCAAGCTGCTTGCAAGTATTTGAAAGAAGCTCATTCAAAATATGGAAATTGGACAATGGCTGCTGCTTCTTACAATTTTGGAATGAATGGAATTGATAAACAAATCGGTAGACAAAAATCCCGCAGTTATTATAATTTATTTTTAGTAGAAGAAACCAACAGATTCGTTTTTAGGCTTCTGGCAATTAAAGAAATTTTTACTGATCCATGGAAATATGGTTTCACCTTGAATGAAGAGGATCTTTATAAACCGATAAAAACAAATAAGGTAGCAGTTAAGAAGGAATTAAAGGATTTAGCTCTATTTGCAATGGAAGAAGGGATTAATTATAAAATATTGAAGATATTCAATCCATGGCTAAGAGATAATATCTTACCAAATCCCGGTAGAAAAACATATTATATCGAAATTCCTGAAGATGGCGAGATTGAAATTTTAAGCGAGTAAAATATTTTTTAAATAGTTGATAAAAATTAATAGACATGTTGAGAATTTTTTTTATTTTTGATTCCAACATTTTCTATCCAAAAATTGATCTAACATGCCCTTCAAAAAAAAAGTAAAATATATTTTCATTACCGGTGGAGTAGTATCATCCTTGGGAAAAGGGATTACAGCTTCATCAATAGGATTATTACTCAAACTGCGTGGTTATAGCGTTACAATCCAGAAATTCGATCCTTACATTAATGTTGACCCCGGTACTATGAATCCCTTTCAACATGGCGAAGTATATGTAACAGACGATGGAGCCGAAACTGATTTAGACCTGGGACATTATGAGAGATTTCTTGATGTTGATATGTCACGCTCTAATAACACAACTACCGGACAGGTTTATGAAGAAGTTATTACACGTGAACGTAGAGGCGACTTCTTAGGTGCCACTGTTCAAGTTATTCCGCATATAACCGATGAGATTAAAAAAAGAATGAAAGCACTCGGAGAGAGCGGTAAATATGATATTATTATAACTGAAATTGGCGGTACTGTTGGTGATATTGAAAGCTTACCGTTTATTGAAGCAATGCGGCAGATTATGCTTGAGATGGGACGCAAAAATGCAATAAGTGTTCATGTAACATTGGTTCCTTATATCAGTTCTGCCGGAGAAATGAAAACTAAACCAACGCAACATAGCGTTAAAAATCTTCTTGAACTTGGAATACAACCGAATATTTTAGTCTGTAGATCCGAAGGGAAATTAGCAAAAGATATTAGAGAAAAAATTGCACTTTTCACAAACGTTCCTTCAGAAGCTGTTTTTTCTGCACACGATTGTTCTACTATTTATGAAGTCCCACTTGTTTTATTTAACCAGAATATGGATAGCATTATACTCGAAAGATTGAAATTGCCGGATATAAATATTCATCTTGATGAATGGACGAGTTTTGTTGAGAAGATTAAAAATTCTGCAGACACTGTAAAGATTGCTGTCTGCGGAAAATATGTAGAGAATAAGGATGCGTATAAAAGTATTGCAGAAGCATTTGTTCATGCTGGTGCAGAAAATAGTGTTAAGGTTGTTGCGGATTTTATAAGCTCAGAAGAAATTGAAGATAAAGGTCCGGAAACTATTCTGAAAAATTACCATGGACTATTAATACCGGGTGGATTCGGAGAGCGTGGAATTGAAGGTAAAATCTCTGCAATTAAATATGCACGGGAAAATAAAATTCCGTTCTTTGGTATTTGTCTTGGATTGCAATGTGCAGTAATTGAGTTTGCAAGGAATGTATGTGGAATTAAGAAAGCCAACAGTGCAGAATTCACAAAGAATAATAGCTTCAATGTAATTCACATAATGCCGGAACAGATTAAGGTAAAAGTAAAAGGAGCTTCAATGCGGCTCGGAGCTTACCCATGTATATTAAAAAAGAAAACACTTGCTTTCGAAGCTTATAAGAAACCTAAAATATCTGAACGGCACCGTCATCGTTACGAAGTAAATAATAAATTTAGAAATCATCTGGAAGAATCAGGAATGATTTTTAGCGGATTATCTCCTGATGAAAAATTGGTTGAAATGATTGAGATTTCAGACCACCCATGGTTTGTTGGATGCCAGTTCCACCCCGAATTGAAATCGCGTGCTACGAATGCCCATCCATTATTCAGGGATTTTGTTAAAGCTGCATTTGAAAACTCTAAAAGGGATAAATTGAATTGAAAAAAGTAGTATTCATTTTTATAGTTCTATTTCTTAGTCTTCAAAAGTTATTATCGGCACAGAGTCTTAATTCCCTGGTTAATCAGGGCCTTGCAAAAGCCTACAATATGGAATTAGAAAGTGCAGAAAAAATTTATAACCGGATTATCGACATATATCCTGAAAATCCTCATGGTTATTACTTAATAGCACAAATTTATTACTGGACTTATCTGGGTTCAAAAGATAAAGGTGAGTATCAGGTATTCAACAAATTTGCTGAATTAGCACAGGAAAAAATTGATAAAATACTTGACGAGGATAATAGAAATATTAAGATACTTCATCTTGCCGGCAACCTTCAATTATTTAGAGCAATGGCAAATGCAGTAAACGAATCATCTGTTGATGCATTCTGGTCAAGTAAAAATGCAGTAAGTTATTTGGAGAAAGCAATTCATATAAATCCTAAATTTTATGATGCTTATCTCGGACTCGGTCTTTTCGATTATGCTATGAGTTTTGTTCCTGAATTTCTGAAGTGGGCTGTTAAATTAACAGGATTAACATCAGATAAAGAGAGAGGTCTAAGATACATCAAGACCGCATTTAACAAAGGAACATTAGAAACTACAGAAGCGGCTTTTCACTTGTCAAAGATTTATACCGATTACCTTGCCGATTATGACAGCGCATACTATTACATCCAGTCAATAATTCCCAGGTATCCAAAAAACACTTTGTTCCTTTATCAATATGCCGTTTCATTAATTAAGGGACGAGAGCTTGATAAAGCTATTCAGCCCCTTAATACGGTAATCAGGTTGAACAATAAAAGATTTCCTCAGGTAACGGCTTTAGCACATTATCGAAAAGGTGAAGTATATTTCAAAAAAAATCAATTTAAGTCGGCTATAAAAGAATACGAAGCGTTTCTCGATCTCTATAAAGATATAGACTTTACAGGTATTGCCGCTTATAACATTGCAATTAGTTACAAAATACTTGGTAATGATGATGAGTATAAAAAATATCTGGATTTAGCTTCGGATGGAAATCCTGACGTATATGAAGATGCTTATGCGATGACCAAGAGTGAATATTTTCTTAAAAATGATATTGATGAAATTGATCTTCAATTAGTTAGAATAAAAAATTATATTGACTATGGCCGGAATAGAAATGCTTACGATTCACTTAATTTTATTTTACCCTCAATTGATAATAGTGATCAAAAAGCATTGGCACTTTTGTATTTGAGTGAATCAGCATTTAATCTTAATAAATATGCAGAGTCAGTTCAAGCTGCAGAAAATGTATTGACAGTAAAATCAACAATTGAAAAGTGGACAATCCCTTTCTCTTATTTTCTTCAGGCAAAAGCTAATTGGAAGGTCGGTGCAAAAAAAGAAGCATTGGATTTCTTGTCCAGAGCCGAATCTGAAAACAAATTTGAATTCCAGGATTATATTCAATCCCTCATAGAAAACTTAAAAAGGAAACTCAAGAGAGCTTAACGGCAGGAAAATCTTCCTTTTTTGCAATATTTCCGTGTCATTTAATTGATTATTGATGTCGATTTAGATAATTTTTTGCGCAAATTTTAAAAAATATGTTAAAGATTGCTGTTTTTGTTTCAGGAAGAGGTTCTAATCTAAAACAAGTTTTTTTCAAAGTTCCAAAAGAAAAACTTGCAATATTATACGTAATTAGTGACAAACAGGATTGCGGTGCTGTTAAATTTGCTGAAGAAAATAATATTCCTGTTTTTTTTGTAAGTGATAAGTTGAAAGATGGTTACGTCGACTATCATTTTTTATTGAATAAATTCCTGAAATCCGAGATTGATTTAATTTTGTTAGCTGGTTATCTTAAAAAGATTCCTGATGAGTTTGTGGATGCGTTTTATGGTAAGATTATAAACATCCACCCCGCACTTCTTCCTAAATATGGCGGTAAAGGAATGTATGGATTGAATGTTCACAAAGCAGTATTCGATGCTAAAGAAAAATATTCAGGTGCATCAATTCATTTTGTGGATAAAATTTACGATAATGGTAAGATTATTGCTCAAAGAAAAGTTGATGTTAGTAATGCTAATTGTCCTGAGGATATTGCTGAAATGGTCTTACAGGTTGAACATGAGTTATTACCAATTATAATTGAAAAGTTTTGTGATAATAAAATAATTGTTGATGGCTGGGATATTAAAGTAATTGATTAAAACGCGGAGAACTTTTGAAAAAACTTGCACTTATTAGCGTATCAGATAAAAGAAATATAGTAGAATTTGCCAAGGAACTTACCCGATTAGATTATGAAATATTAGCTACCGGCAATACCGCCAAATTATTAAATGAGAATAAAGTCAGTTGCACTGAGATAAGTGATTTCACATCATTCCCCGAAATTTTTTCTGGTAGAGTAAAAACTCTTAATCCCAGAATTTTCGGTGGAATTTTGATGCGGCGTAATAATCAAAATGATCTTAAAGAAGCTTCTGCCAATAATATTCAACCAATTGATATCATCTGTGTTAACCTGTATCCTTTTCCGGAGGTTGTTAATAGAAAAGATATTTCTCACGAAGAAAAAGTTGAGAATATTGATATAGGCGGACCAAGTTTAATACGTGCAGCTGCAAAAAATTACGAGCATGTTTCTATACTTACTAATCCTGACCAATATGAATCATTTGTAGAAGAACTTAAAAAAGGTAAAGTAACCTTACAAACTAGAAAGTTATTAGCATACTCAGCTTTTGCTTATACATCTTATTACGATACATTAATTGCAAACTACCTTGAAGAAAAATTTCAACAACCCAAGAAAGATTTACGGATTAATTACAAATCATCTATCAAATTAAGATACGGAGAGAATCCGCATCAGAGTGCATTTTTATTCGGCGATTTTACAGAGTATTTCGAAATACTTCACGGAAGGGAATTATCATATAATAACATAGTGGATCTTGTTGCGGCAGTTGATATTATTAATGATCTTGAGAAAAATTCTTGTGTAATAGTAAAACATACAAATCCATGTGGTGCTGCGGTTGGAACGGAACCCGCTGATGCTTTCGATTTGGCTCTTTCGTCCGATCCTGTTTCTGCATTTGGAGGTATTGTTGCCTTTAATGAAGAGGTCGATCAGAAAACTGCCGAAAAATTAAATGAAATTTTCCTTGAAATTGTCTGTGCACCGTCTTATTCTGAAAAAGCTTTACAGATTTTACAGGTTAAGAAAAATAGAAGAATAGTTAAAATCAAAAAGTATTCTTCACCGGAAGAATTACA
>JBBIHP010000115.1:0-8218 GCA_037446915.1 Ignavibacteria bacterium | reverse complement strand
GAAAGGATTATTTTATGGAGTATTACCCAACATTAATTTCATTTCATATAATATTTGCTGGCGGGTGGTTAATGAGTTTATTAACCGATGGCATTCTTAAAAAATTAATTTCAAGTAAAAAAAATAGTAATGACGTTAAAATTTTTATAAACCTTTATTTAAAGATCACTAATCTACTTGGAATTATTGGTGCTAGCGGAATATTATTATCAGGAATCGTGATGGTTTTACTTAATCCGGGTTATGGCTTCTTCGATATGTCTGCCAATCACTGGCTTGCAACAAAACAAATATTAATGGTTATACTTTTATTGATTATTTTTGTTTTTATCATTCCTACTGCAAAGAAAATTAGAAATGGAATTAAAACCGAGCTGGAAGCAAGTTCTAAAATTTCTGAAGAAACAAATAAACTTTTAAGTAAGATCTATAAACTTAACATGGCAATAAATATAATTGTGGTACTGAATTTTCTATTTGCGATTACACATCGTTATATTGGTTGATTTTTAATAAATGAAAAAAATACTTTTACTCGGTTCAACAGGTTCAATTGGTTTAAGCACATTAGATATTATTAGAGCCATGCCCGACCAATTTCAAATTACCGGGCTGAGTGTAAATAATAATATTGACAAACTTGAAGAGCAAATAAAGGAATTCAAACCAAACAGTGTAGTTGTAACAAACGAAAGAGAAGCAGAGCAACTTAGAAAAAGAATCGGATCTTTTTGTGAAGTACTGAGCAGCAATAACGGTTTAGTTGAAATTACCAGACAAGCTGAATATGATATTCTACTTTCTGCAATTGTTGGATTTGCAGGACTTAAGCCAACTATTGAAGCAATTAAGCGAAAGAAGAGGATTGCACTCGCTAATAAAGAAACTCTGGTGGTTGCCGGCGAGCTTATTGTTAATCTATGTTCTGAATATCAAGCAGAATTAATTCCTGTAGATTCCGAACATAGCGCTATTTTTCAATGCCTTACCGGTGAAGATTCTAATTCAATCAACAAACTTATCCTTACTGCATCAGGCGGACCTTTTCTGAATAAAAGCCAACAGGAACTTGAGAGTGTTTCAATTGAAGAAGCATTGAATCATCCCAACTGGAAAATGGGAAATAAAATAACTATTGATTCTGCAACAATGATGAATAAAGGATTGGAAGTAATTGAAGCATTCTGGTTATTTAACCTACCCAAAAATAAAATTGAGGTTGTAATTCACCCGCAGTCAATTATCCATTCGATGGTAGAATTTATCGATGGTTCTCTAAAAGCCCAGCTTAGTACTCCAGACATGCGTTTACCTATTCTTTATGCATTATCCTACCCCAAAAGATATAATTATAATGGAGTTTCAACAGATTTTAAAAAAATTGAACAGTTGACGTTTTTTGAGCCTAATTTTAATAAATTTGAGTGTTTAAAATTGGCTTATGATGCAATTGACGAAGGGGGCACTGCTCCTTGTATTTTAAACGCAGCCAATGAAATTGCAGTAGAAAAATTCCTCTCCGGTAAAATTAAATTTCTTCAGATACCGGAATTAATTAAGGAAGCTCTGCACAAGATTGCAACACAAAAACATTTTGATTTAGATTTACTTGTTAAATGCGATTTTGAAACCAGAGTGCTTCTAAATAAAAAATATACTTAAGGATGATAGATGGATTACATTATATATTTTATTATTACTGTCGGCATTCTTGTTTTTGTTCATGAATTCGGACATTTTGCTGCTGCAAAACTATGCAAGATTAGAGTGGATGTATTTGCAATTGGATTTGGAAAAAGAATTTGCGGTTATAACAAGATAACCGGTTTTTCCTGGGGCGATTTACCAAAAGATTGGGATGGGCAGGGCAATACTGATTATCGTTTGTGTGTATTTCCATTAGGTGGATATGTTAAAGTTGCCGGAATGGTTGATGAAAGTATGGATACCAAGTTTATGGAATCTGAACCGCAACCATGGGAATTTCGATCAAAACCTACCCTTCAAAAGCTATTTGTTATTACTGCCGGCGTGCTAATGAATTTACTTTTAACTATTGCAATCTTCTGGGGAATAAATTTCTTCGTCGGCCAACAAGTTTTTAAAACTACTACTATTAGTAAAATTGATAATGGTAGTTTTGCACACCAGGCGGGATTCCAATCCTACGATAAAATTGTTGCAATTAACGGAACTGCCGTAAATGATTGGGAAGACATAGTTGAAAATTTATTGGTTAGCAGTTCACCTTTGGTAAAAGTTTCTGTTGATAGAAATGGAAGCATTCAAATATTGGAAGTGTCCCGAAAAATAATTACCGAAGCATCTCAAAATGGATTTTTCCTTTTCCCCTATCCTACTCAACCGATTATTCAGGATGTAATAAAAGACTCGCCAGCAGAAGATGCCGGAATTAAACCGGGCGATATTTTCTTATCCATTGCTGGAATTCAATTAAGAGATCGCGAACAGGTTGTTGAAGTAATTTCTTCTAATAAGCAAAAAAATGTGGAATTAATTTACCTTCGTGGTAACGACACATTAAAGACAATGATAAACCCGGGAATTGAAGGTAAAATTGGAATTGCAGTAACAGATGCTTATACTGGAGATTTTGAGTATAAGACTTACGGATTTGTTGGCGCTCTTACACAAAGTATTTCCAACATTGGTCAATATACTGTCCTTACATTTGGAATGTTAAAAAATGTTATTACCGGAAAGATTGCTTTCAACCAGGCATTTGGCGGACCGGTTAAGATTGCTCAATATGCAGCACGTTCCGCAGATACTGGAATAAGTTCATTTCTGTTTTTCCTTGCAATGTTAAGTTTGAGTCTGGCAATTATTAATATTCTTCCATTCCCCGCACTCGATGGTGGACATTTTATAATAATTGCCCTCGAAGGAATTTTTAGAAAAGAGCTACCGTTAAAAGTTAAGATCGCAATTCAGAATGCGGGATTTATTCTGCTACTTGCACTGATGGCATTTATAATTTACAGCGACATAATAAGCTTATAAATAAAGGGCGGTTCATTCCGCCCTTTATTAGTCCCCCCTTCTTTTTCATATTTTATTCTTAGCTCAGCTTGAAAACTATTGGAACAACGACCTCTGCTTGAACTTTCTTCCCTTTTAATTCACCCGGAGTAAATTTTGTTGCTTTCACAGCATTAAGTGCAGCATCAATTAATAGTTTGTTATTCCCCTCTTCAATCTTCACATTAGTTACAACACCATTTTCATTTATAAATGCTCTTACAAGTACTTTTCCTTCTATTTTATCTTTTTTGGCATCTTCGGGGTATTTAATATTTTTTAGAATCGATTCCATACCGCCAACCGGTACAGGTTGTTTATCAAGATCTTTTTTATCCTGAGCAGAAATAACATTGGCAGAAGCCATTAATACTGCGACAACAAACACGATGACATTTTTTAGAGTTTTCATAACTCCCCCATTTGTTTGTGATCTATTTAAGTGCAAATACAATTGGAATAGAGACCTGAACCTTAACCGGTTTGCCTTTTTGACTTCCCGGTGTAAATTTTGTTTTCATAACCGCATCAACAGCAGCGGAATCGAGAGCAGGATGGACCCCTTTTATAATCTCACACCTAACAACATCACCCTTTTCATTAATAAATGCTTTAACAAAAACTCTGCCTTGAATACCGGCTCTTTTAGCAACTTCCGGATATGTAATTTTTTTCTGAATGGCTTCAATTCCACCAATTGGATTCGGAGCTTCTTCAACAGCAACAAAATAGATATCTTCAAGATTGTCATTACCCGAAGAATAACCTGAGGTCTCAAGACCAAACGATATCACCGGAACAATTTCCTTAAATTCTTTACCTATCAAAATAAAAAGGAGGCCTTTAAATTTGACTAACGATGAATCCGAAGTGAATTCCACTTTTTCCAGAATTTTAAGAATCTCCGGTTCAATATCTCTAAAGAAATTCTCCGGTAGATTTGAGCCTTTTGTTCTTAGCACTTCTCTGTTACGATTAATTCTTGTTGCCGGCATCAGTTTTTCAATTCTACCGTCATTACCAACAAAATAATCATATAACAATGATATTGGGAATGTTTGAGATTCCAAGTTGTCTACTTTACTTAAAAATATTGATTTGATTTCGCTCTTAATCTTATCAATATCATTTTTTAGAACCGGTTTATGCTTGAGTTCATTAAGAGAATAGTAAATCATATCGTTGTTCTCAATTAGTTCAATCCTGTTCTTTTTTTCACCGCACCCAAAGAGAACTGCCAGAAGACTAAACACAACAAATATTTTTTTCATTTCACACCTCATAAATTTGCTTTTATTATTACTGCATTATTTAATTCTGTTTCAATTTTGACTGGAGGCAGACTATTTATAAGCAAGTTAATTGTTTTTTGCTGCTCTATCATTTGTCGGGATGTTAATTGAATTTCTTTACGGTACTCCCGGACTTCTAAAAACATAAACAGCCCAATAATAAGAAGAACCAACGCGAGTGAATATGAGAGCAAAGGGAATAATCTACTTTTACTATACGATTTTACACTAAGTCCTCTTACGGAGCTAAAGATTTTTCTTTCTAACGATGCGGGAAATTCTTCGTAGGCTTCCTGAATAGCATTTTTGTATTTATTAACCCGTTTGAAATATTCCCTACTTTCTTCGTTAACAGAAAGCTCAGAGAAAAGAAAGGTTTCTTTACTTTTTTCCAGCTCCCCATCAAAATATTGATCAACAATTTTTTTTATATCATCACTTAGCATAACTACTCCAAAACAATTTTTGATAACTTTTTAATTAATTTCTGCCGGGTCTTAAATAGTCTGCTTTTTACAAGCTCCTCATCAATGTTCATAACTTCAGCAATTTCTTTGTAGCTTAGTCCGCCGTATTCTTTAAGTAAGAATACTTCACGCTGATCAATCCCCATTTTATTAAGTTCATTAATTATAAGCTCTTTCATTTCTTTGTTGTCGAAGTCATTTTCAATTTTGTCCGGCGATTCAATTTCAATTTCATCAGCATCATTGCTTCCAAACTGATCAATCCTGATTTTCTTTTTCCTGTAATACGAATAAATCTCGTTACGGACTGTACTGAAAAGCCAGTATTGAATACTATCTTTGTTACGGATCCGTTTCAAATTTTCAAATAACTTCAAGAATACATTCTGGATAATATCTTCACACGTCAGCCGGTCGTTAACCATCTTAAGCGTATAATTAAAGAGGTGCCGCTTGTACTGATTATACGTAAGTGTGAAATCAATAATATTTTCGAGTTGTTCACTCAAAAAATTATTTCCGCTTTATATTAAAGATGCATTAGTTGTCGAAATGTTGCCTGAAGATAGATTAATTTAATGAGGTAAGCACTGTATTTTGAATTACCCACAACTGCTCATAATTTCCGGTTTCCTTCGAAATCGCAGTTAATTCATAAAAATTATTCTTGTATTCAAATAAAACAACGCGGTTGATAATACCTTCTGTATTTTCATACTCGTAAGCAGAAAACCGCTTGCCGTTTAATTCAAAAACTTCGTCATTAAAAAATCCCTTAAAATATTTTCCCAGTTTGGCTTTTACAGAAATCTTGCTGAGCGCGGCTAATTTTTCTATTCCGTTCTGCAAAATATTTTTTCTTGTTATGTCATTAACATGAATTGAAGTAAAGTTAAGCGATTGTTTATAATCATTTCTAATTAGCCAGAGATCGATGCATTTGCATTCATTATCCTCTGCTGTAAACCAGCCCTCGGGGAGTTTAACTGAAATGTTTGTGGTTTTTGAAAATGCACTCTGCTGGGTTAACGGGTAATCGAATTTATAAATAGAATTTAGGGAAGGTGAACACGTATAAAGAATTAATGAAGCGAAAAAAACTATTGATAGTCTTTTCATATAAAAATTAGAGACGGATTAATTTCCGTCTCTTAAAAATTTTGGTTCTTCAAGAGTAAGTATTAATGATATACGATGAGAATCCGGAAGCCGGTCGGATTCCGACTGGTTGAATCTTGCAAATGAATAATCGATCTGAAGCTTGGGCAAATAAATTCCTGCACCAAGCGTAAACTGTTTTACATCGTTATAACCAGCGCGGACTGCAAAAATATTTTTGTAATTATACTCTAAACCAGCATGCGGATCGAAGCTAACTGGACCGACATTAAATGTTGAAGCAAATTTTCTATTTTCAAACCGTAAGTCGAAATCAACAGCCGGCATAATTTTACCACCTAAGAAATTGAACGCATAAGCAGCGCCAATCTTTGCAGTCGGGGTTATTAATTCATTCCGCCCGGTACTCCAGGCCACTAAAGTAGTAGTAACATCCTGAATATTTGCGCCGATAAATAAATCTTCATACGGCATATATAACGCACCAACATCAAAACCAATTCCTGTTGCACCAAACTCTGCAAGATCTCTTCTAATAATTTTTACATTTGCACCCCAATAAAAATTATCCGAATGTCTCTTTGCAAAAGTAAGATAAACTGCCCAATCGGTATTGCTGAATTCCGAAATCTTTGAATAATCGAGACGGTCAGTGTGAATATCGAGAACGCCATCGCCGTTGGCATCGTAAAGAGCATTGCGTGTATCGGGAATTCCATCAACACTCAAGCGGATAACGCTTAATCCGAAACTCATATCATTACCATACGGAATGGCAACTGCACCGTAGTTATAATTTACGAGCGATCCAAAGTGTTCTTCGTGCATTAGAGAAAATTGAGGGTAATTAATACGTGCTAATCCCGCTGGATTCCAGTACCCGGCTGTAACATCGTTAACAACTGCTGTGTGAGCACTTCCCATAGCAAGTGCACGCCCGCCAACGCCAAGAGCAAGAAATTCACCTGCATACTTTCCGATTACTGTCTGGGATTGAATATTAGTGATGGCAATAATAAAAAAGGAGAAAACAAGAATTATGCGTTTCATAAAATAATTCCCTTTGTGTCTGTTACAGTAGAAATAACTATCAATTTTCTCCTTTCTGCGCTACAATATTAAATTTTATCTAATTGTTATGCAAGACCTTTGACCGTCCCAAATTTACCCCTCTATTAAAGCGAGGGGTAATTATGGGGGTAAAATCATTTTTTTTCGGTTTGTTTGGCAACTGCATTTATAGCAGCGTTAATAGCTTCCTGGTCGCCAAGATAATAATGCTTAATCGGTTTTAAGCTGGCATCAAGTTCATAAACCAGTGGAATTCCAGTTGGAATATTTAATTCAACAATTTCCTGTTCAGAAATATTATCCAGGTATTTTACAAGAGCACGCAAACTATTTCCGTGCGCCGCAATAATAACTTTTTTACCGCTCTTAATTACAGGCGCAATTGTTTCATGCCAGTATGGTAAGAATCGATCGACAGTTAATTTTAAACTCTCTGTAAGCGGAACATCTTTTTTATCCATATCAGCATAACGCGGATCTTTACCGGGGTAACGTTCATCATTTTCATCAAGAACCGGTGGTGGAACATCGTAACTTCTTCTCCACAATTTGACCTGATCCATTCCGTATTTCTCGGCTGTTTCCGCTTTGTTCAATCCTTGCAGAGCACCGTAATGTCTTTCATTTAATCTCCAGTTTTTAATAACAGGAATCCACATCAAGTCCATTTCATCCAGAGTAATATCAAGTGTTCTAATTGCCCTTTTAAGAACAGATGTAAACGCAATATCGAATTTGAAACCTTCTGATTTAAGAGTTTTTCCGGCTTCGTGGGCTTCATTAAGACCTTTTTCAGACAGATCAACATCTGTCCATCCGGTAAAAAGATTTAACTTATTCCATTCGCTTTCGCCATGTCTTAGTAATACTACTTTGTACATTTTACATTCACCATAATTTGTTATAGAAGACATTACAAATATAATAAAAATTGAACCTCGTTTTGTTTCATTTAAATTTGCCTTCAGTTATCTTTGCATAGGTTTGAAAATGAAAAACAGATTTATATATAACTTTTTTAGTGATGACGACTTTTTGAGAATTTCTAATCAGATTAAATCGTCGGAACAGAACACTTCGGGCGAAATTAGAATTTCCATTAAGGAAAAACGTTCTTTGCTCGAGTTTAAAAAAGATGTTAGAGAACTTGCCGAGAAGGAATTTAAAAAATTAGGAATGACCAGCACACGAGATAAAACCGGAATTTTACTTTTTCTGTTATTAGGT
>JBBIHP010000114.1:0-8296 GCA_037446915.1 Ignavibacteria bacterium | reverse complement strand
ACAATTATTATGGAGCAGATCAATTAGATACACTTGCTTCTATGCCTACAAAAGAAGAAATAATTGCTGGTATAATCGGAAGTGTAGCTTCACCTGCTTCTGGAATTGTTGGAGCAATCAATGCAGTTATCAGAGATCTCGTTAGTGTTATTGATGAGGTCGGCAAGAAAAAAGCTGCCTAAGTTTTAGGAAATAAATTAATTAGTAAAGGAGAAATAAAAATGTCAGAAAAAATTGCAGAAATTGTTGAAAAAATTAAAGCGCTTACATTAGTAGAAGCTGCTGAATTAAAGAAAGCATTAGAAGATGAATTTGGTGTTACAGCAGCCGCTCCGGTTATGATGGCTGGCGCACCTGCCGCAGCTGCAGCTGCACCAGTTGAAGAAAAAACAGAATTTGATGTTGTTCTTCAAGCTGCCGGCGCTACAAAAATTAATGTTATTAAAGTTGTTCGCGCTCATACCGGTCTTGGATTGAAAGAAGCTAAAGATTTAGTTGATGGTGCACCAAAAACTGTTAAAGAAGCAATATCAAAAGACGAAGCTGAGAAAATTAAGAAAGAATTAGAAGAAGCTGGCGCTACTGTTCAGGTTAAGTAATTAGTAATTCTACTAATTCTTAAGAAAAATTGAAGTGGTAAGGTGAAAAATATCCTTACCACTTTCTTTCATTTTAGAAAATGAAAGAAACCTAATAAAAATATTGGAGGTTAGGTTTGGAAAAAACAAAAATTAACAAAAGTAACGGACGTATAACTTTCTCTTCAATTGTTTCTGCAATGAAAGTTCCGGACCTTTTGAATATTCAATTGGAATCTTTTGAAGATTTTCTTCAATTAAGAGTCCAACCATCGGAACGGGAAAACAAAGGATTGCAATCTGTCTTTAATCAGAACTTCCCGATTCTGGACAACAAAGAATTTTATAGATTGGATTTTATAGAATATTATATAGAGAAACCACGTTTTTCAATTCCCGAGTGTGAAGAACGCGGACTTACATTTTCGGCTCCTCTTAAAGCAAAACTTCGATTATCTACCAAAGATGACGAAACCGGCGAATACGTTAATACAGTTGAACAGGAAGTATATCTTGGTAACCTTCCGTTTATGACAGGACGAGGAACATTTATTATTAATGGTGCCGAAAGAGTTATTGTAAACCAATTACACCGCTCTCCCGGGGTTGCATTTGCTCAAACATTACACCCTAATGGAACTCCAATTTATTCAGCCAGAATTATTCCATTTAGAGGTTCATGGGTTGAATTTGCTACTGATATTAATAATGTTCTTTATGTATATATAGATCGCCGTAAGAAATTCCCATCAACAACATTGCTTAGAGCTCTTGGTTATGAAACCGACGAACAAATTCTTGATCTATTTGAACTGATTGAGGAATTGACTGCCAAGCAATTAAATGTTGATAAACATACAGGAAGAATTGTTGCTAACGATGTTATTGATTTACAGACCGGTGAAATTTATGCTTCAAAAGATACTGAGCTTACCGAAGAAATTATTACAAATATCAAAAGATCATCTGTTCAAAAAATCCAATTATTAAGTTCGGAAACAACTATTGAACAGGATCTTATTATTAATACACTCAAAAAAGATATTTCAAAAACAAAAGAAGAAGCGTTATACGCTATCTATCGTCAATTAAGATCCGGCGAAGCTCCTGATGTTGATACTGCCGTTGGATTGATTGACAAATTATTTTTTAATGATAAGAGATATGATCTTGGTGATGTTGGCCGATTTAGAATGAATGACAAACTCGGTTTGAATGTTGATGATAAGACACGTGTGTTAACTGTTGAAGATATTATCGCAATTATGAAGAATATAATTAAACTGAAAATTGGAAATGTAAGTGTTGATGATATCGACCATTTAGGCAACAGAAGAGTAAGAACCGTTGGCGAACAATTAATGCAGCAATACAATGTTGGTCTGGCAAGAATGTCGCGCACAATTAAAGAACGTATGAATATGCGCGATAACGAAAATATGCAACCACAAGACCTTGTAAATGCAAGAACAATCAGCAGTGTTATCAATGCATTCTTTGGAACCAACCAGTTATCTCAATTTATGGATCAGACAAATCCCTTGTCTGAACTTACACATAAAAGAAGAGTCTCTGCATTAGGTCCAGGTGGTTTAACACGTGAAAGAGCTGGATTCGAAGTTCGTGACGTTCACCATTCACATTATGGCCGTTTGTGTCCTATCGAAACTCCCGAAGGTCCTAATATCGGATTGATTTCTTCACTTACAATATTTACTCGCGTTAATAGTTATGGATTTTTAGAGACTCCATATAGAAAAGTTAAAGAAGGAAAAGTATCAAACAGCATAGATTTTTTAAGTGCTGATCAGGAAGATGAATTTACAATTGCTCAGGCAAATGCTCCTCTGGATGATCAGAACCGTTACGTTCTTGATAGAGTTAAATGTAGGTTGAAAGGTGAATTCCCGGTTGTACCACCTGATGAAGTTCATTATATGGATGTTGCCCCGGCACAAATAGTTAGTGCTGCTGCAGCATTAATCCCATTCCTCGAACATGACGATGCTAATAGAGCTCTTATGGGTTCGAACATGCAACGTCAAGCTGTTCCATTGTTAGTTCCAAAATCTCCATTAGTTGGAACAGGTATGGAACAGAAAATTGCAAGAGATTCACGTTCAATTATTGTTGCCGAAGATAATGGCTTTGTTGAGTATGTAGATTCTAAAATAATTATTGCTAAATATGAAGTTGATGAAAGAAGCCCTGAAGCATTAGTTAGTTTTGATGACGAGAGAAGAGTTGAATATATTTTAACAAAATTCGCCGGAACAAATCAGGAGACTTGTTTCACTCAAAAACCTGTTGTTATTACCGGACAGAAAATTAAAAAAGGTGATGTTCTTGCAGACGGACCAGCAATTGAAAAAGGCGAACTTGCTCTTGGTAGAAACGTATCTGTTGCGTTCATGCCATGGAGAGGATATAACTTTGAAGACGCTATTGTTCTTAGTGAAAGATTAGTTTCTGAAGATGTATTTACATCAATTCATATAGAAGAATTCGAATTACAGGTTCGCGAGACAAAACGCGGCGAAGAAGAACTGACACGCGACATTCCAAATGTTAGTGAAGAAGCTACAAAAGATCTTGATGAAAATGGAATTGTAAGAGAAGGTGCTGAAGTTAAAGAAGGCGATATATTGATAGGTAAAATTACTCCAAAAGGGGAAACCGATCCTACGCCTGAAGAAAAACTTCTCAAAGCAATTTTTGGTGATAAAGCCGGTGATGTTAAAGACGCATCTTTAAAAGCACCTCCGGGTTTAAAAGGTACGGTAATTAAAACCCGCTTGTTCAGCCGTAAGAAAAAAGATGCTGAAGCTAAAAAACTAGAGAAGAAACAACTCGATGCTCTCGAAGTTACTTTTAAGAAAAAGCGAGATGATCATTACTCTAAACTTGTAAGAAAACTTACAAGAATTACCGAAGGGAAAACAACTTCTGGAATTAGAGATCTTGACGGCTCGGTTGTTCTTAGAAGCGGTACTTCAATTAAAGAATCTACTTTCGAAGATATTGAAGACATTACAAAACTTGATTATACAAAAGATTGGTTCGAAAGAAAAAATACAAATGAATTAATCAAACAGCTCTTCTCCAATTACTTTACAATACTTTCAGATATTGAAGAAGATTACAAACGCGAAAAACTGAAAATTCAGAGTGGCGATGAATTACCTCCGGGAATTACTCAATTAGCAAAAGTATATGTTGCTAAAAAGAGAAAAATTTCTGTCGGTGATAAAATGGCTGGTCGTCATGGTAACAAAGGTGTTGTTGCTAAAGTTGTTTCTGTTGAAGATATGCCTTACCACGAAGACGGAACTCCTGTAGATATAATTCTCAATCCTCTTGGTGTACCTTCTCGTATGAACCTCGGTCAGCTTTACGAAACTGCGTTAGGCTGGGTTGGAAAACAGATAGGGGTGAAATTTGAAACACCAATATTTGATGGTGCAACTGTTGAAGATGTTGAGGAATGGTTAGAAAAAGCTGGCTTACCAGGTGGAAGTAAAACATGGTTATACGATGGAAGAAGCGGGGAGAAATTCCATCAGAAAGTTACAACCGGTTATATATATATGATGAAATTAGGCCACATGGTTGACGACAAGATACATGCACGTTCTATTGGTCCATATTCTTTAATCACACAGCAGCCACTTGGTGGTAAAGCTCAATTTGGTGGTCAGAGATTTGGTGAAATGGAAGTTTGGGCTCTCGAAGGTTACGGTGCTGCTCATGTTCTTCAAGAAATTTTAACAGTTAAAAGTGATGATGTCTCTGGTAGAGCAAAGACTTACGAAGCTATTGTAAAAGGTGAAAATATTCCTGAACCGAATATCCCCGAAGCTTTTAACGTTATGATCAAAGAATTACAAGGTTTAGGCCTTGATATAAAAATTAATTAGTCAACCGTAAGATCTGTCGTTGACAGATTTTTAGGAGAAAATATATGAGATTGAAAACACAAGAAACCAAACTGAAGCAGATAGAAAAAATCACCATTAGTCTTGCAAGCCCAGATGATATTCTTTCAAGATCGCATGGTGAAGTAACTAAACCCGAAACAATCAATTATAGATCTTTCAGACCAGAGAAAGATGGATTGTTCTGCGAAAAAATATTTGGTCCTGTTAAAGATTGGGAATGTGCATGCGGTAAGTACAAAGGAATCCGTTACAAAGGTATTGTGTGCGATCGTTGCGGTGTTGAAGTTACTCTTAAAAGTGTCCGCCGTGAAAGAATGGGGCATATTTCTCTTGCAGTTCCTGTTGTTCATATCTGGTTCTTTAAAGCATTACCATCTAAAATTGGTAATATTATTGGAATGACAACAAAAGAACTTGAGAAAATTGTTTACTACGAATCCTATGTTGTTATTAATCCAGGTCCAACCGGATTAAACAAGAAAGATCTTATTTCGGAAGATCAGTATTACGAAATAGTTTCTTCGCTTCCACATGATAACGATTCATTGGATGATGACGATCCTAAAAAATTCCTTGCAAAGATTGGCGGCGATGCTGTAAAAGAGCTATTAAAGCAAACTGATATTGAAATTACTTTTCAGGAATTAAAAGCTCAGTTAGCGGTAGAAACATCTCAGCAAAAAAGAAGTGATATACTTAAAAGACTCCGCGTTTTAGAAGCTTTCAGAGAATATGAAGGGAAAGTTCCTAACAAACCAGAATGGATGGTTCTTAGTGTAATACCTGTTATTCCTCCAGAACTTAGACCCCTTGTTCCTCTTGAAGGTGGAAGATTTGCAACGAGTGACTTAAACGATCTTTACAGACGTGTAATTATTCGCAATAACCGTCTTAAAAGATTAATAGATATTAAAGCTCCGGAAGTAATTCTTCGTAATGAAAAAAGAATGCTTCAGGAAGCTGTTGATGCTCTTTTCGATAATTCAAGAAGAGCAAGTGCTGTCCGTAGCGATGGAAACCGTCCGTTAAAATCTTTAAGCGATATGTTAAAAGGTAAACAGGGACGTTTTCGTCAGAACTTACTTGGTAAACGTGTTGATTATTCAGGCCGTTCTGTAATTGTTGTTGGTCCTGAATTAAAATTACATCAATGCGGATTACCTAAAGATATGGCTGTTGAATTGTTCAAACCATTTATTATTAGAAAATTAATTGAGCGAGGACATTTCAAAACAGTTAAAAGTGCTAGAAAAGCTGTTGATAGAAAAGATGGTGTTATCTGGGAAATTTTGGAAAAATTGATTGATGGTCATCCGGTTATGTTAAACAGAGCACCTACATTACACCGTCTTGGTATCCAGGCATTTCAACCGATATTAATTGATGGTAAAGCAATTCAGCTTCACCCGATGGTTTGTACTGCATTCAATGCCGACTTCGACGGCGACCAGATGGCAGTTCACGTTCCACTATCATACGAAGCTCAGTTAGAAGCAGCTGTACTTATGTTAAGCAGTCATAATATTCTTTCACCGCAAAATGGTGGACCGATAGTAGTTCCTACACAGGATATAGTGCTTGGGTGTTATTATTTGACTAAAGTTAGAGCTGCTGCCAAAGGTGAAGGTAAAATATTTAGTAGCATGGATGAAGTATTAATTGCTTACAACTCTAAGGCGGTAGATCTTCATGCAAAAATTAAAGTTAAGATTGAAGATCAGTTGATCGAAACGACTGTTGGTAGGGTTATATTTAATCAAATCGTACCAAAAGGATATGGTTATATAAATGAATTGTTGGTTAAGAAAATCTTTAGTGGATTGATTTATAGAATGTTTATGAAACTTGGCAATGAAGTAACAGCTAAGTTTTTAGATGACGTAAAAGAACTTGGTTACCGTTATGCAACTGCAGCGGGATTATCAATCAGTTTCAGCGATATGATTATTCCTGATGAAAAAGTAAAATTTATTGCTGATTCGAACAAGAAAGTGAATGGAATCTTAAATGAACATGAACAAGGTCTTATTACTGACGCCGAACGATATAACAAAATAATTGACGTTTGGACTTTTACTACGAACAATGTAGCAAAGTCATTAATGGATCGCCTTAAAACTGATCAAGCTGGATTTAACTCATTACATATGATGGTTGATTCCGGTGCAAGAGGTTCGCAAGAACAGGTTCGTCAGTTAGCAGGTATGCGTGGTTTGATGCAAAAACCTCAAAAAAGTTTAACCGGTCAATCAGGAGAAATTATTGAAAATCCTATTGTGGCTAACTTTAAGGAAGGTCTCTCGGTACTTGAGTATTTTATTTCAACTCACGGTGCCCGTAAAGGATTAGCAGATACAGCTCTTAAAACTGCTGATGCCGGTTACTTAACAAGAAGATTATGCGATGTTGCTCAGGATGTGATAGTATCTGAGCTGGATTGTGGCACTATCCGTGGTATTTATGTAACAGCTTTAAAAGATGTTGAGCAGGAAAGAGAACCACTTGCAGAAAGAATAACCGGACGTACTGCACAAGAAGATGTTTACGATCCAAGAACTGATGAACTTATAATTGAAGCAGGTGAATTAATTACAGAAGAGATTGCTGAAAAAATTGACGAAGCTTACATTGATCAAGTATATATTAGAACTGTTCTAACCTGCGAATCTAAGAGAGGTGTCTGTTCAAAATGTTATGGTAGAAATTTAACAACCGGTCAATTAGTAGAAAATGGCGAAGCAGTTGGAATTATTGCTGCTCAATCCATTGGTGAACCGGGTACACAATTAACTCTTCGAACATTCCACTTTGGTGGTACATCTTCTCGTATTGCAAGTCAATCTCAGGTAGAAACAAACGTTGCTGGCACAGTTAAATTCGATAAAATTAATTTTGTTGAAAAAGTTGACGCATTTGGAAAAGTTAAAGTCGTTATAGGAAGAAGAGGCGGAATCGGAATTTATGATGAAGATGATAGACAAATTAAACGTTTTGAGATCCCTTATGGTGCAGAATTAATGGTAGAGGATAGAAAGGATGTTGTAAAAGGTCAACCGCTTTACAACCACGATCCATACAATTCAGTTATTGTTACTGATATGGGTGGTAAAGTATCCTTTATTGATTTACTGGATAGTGTTACCTATCAACAGGTTGCCGATGAACAAACCGGTCACGTTCAGAAAGTTGTTATCGAATCTAAAGATAAAAACCTTACACCAAGTATTTCAATTAAAGACACAAAAGGAAATGAAAAAGTATTCAATATTCCTACAAGAGCTTATTTATCTGTTGAGGAAGGGGAGGAAATTCAAGCTGGTACTATTTTAGCAAAAATTTCTAAAGCAACAGCAAAAACACGCGACATTACTGGTGGTTTACCAAGAGTAACTGAATTATTTGAAGCTAGAAGTCCGCATGATCCTGCAATTGTTTCTGAAATTGAAGGAAAAGTTAAATTCGGAGCGCGTAAAAAAGGTAGTAGAGAAATTATTGTTGAATCATTTGATGGGTCAATTCAGAAAGTATATGCTGTGCCTTATGGTAAACATATTCTTGTTCAAGAGAATGATGAAATTCCCGCTGGTGAAAAAATTACTGACGGACCAATGGACCCTCATGACATTGTGAAAATCAAAGGGACTAATGCCGTTCAAGAATATTTAGTAAACGAAATCCAGGATGTTTATCGTTTACAAGGTGTAAAAATTAATGATAAACATATTGAAGTAATTGTTAGACAGATGTTACAGAAACTTCAAATAATTTCTGCCGGCGATA
>JBBIHP010000113.1:0-8429 GCA_037446915.1 Ignavibacteria bacterium | reverse complement strand
TGACCAATGAGGTTGTAGTGGCCGAGATGTTAATTGTTTCTCCGGATTTGGTAAACACAGGTGACCGTAACGGATCGCCGAAATTTTGAGAAGTGGTAGGTGAACTTACTACAACACTGAATTCAGAATCATATACTTGTAGAAAAATGTCCTTTCCACCCGTATCTTTACCTTCGAGATAAGAGCCTCCAACTTGAGTTCCGCTCCTGAATACAAACGCGAGCTGTAATATTTTTTCATTAGGTTGAAGTGAGTTGCTTCCTAAATAATAACTTAAAATTGTTGGACCAATTTCCAATCTATACAAATTTGGATTTTCCGTATCGCGTACAAGTTTTGTCTCGGGTGTATTCACTCCCCAATTTGTTTTAACATATTTCCAATCAGTTGAGTTAGAACTTTTAGTTGTAATCAATCCGGTATGGGCATAAACATCCCCCTGATAATCTTTTAATCCGGCTGTTCCTTTTGTCGCATCAAAATAAATTATTACACTTAAACCCGGAGTAGGATATTGTGGTTCTGATGTAACTATTTGCCCGAATGATTTTACAGCAAATAGAAGTAAAACAAATAAATATTTTATTTTCATGTTATTACAAAAGAATGATTGAGATTAATTCGAAAACAATTTAATTAGTAATAAAAATCTAATCAAGGAATTCCCACGAGACACCTAATCTAATCCCTCTTTCCTGTTTGGGATAATAAGGAACTATAAAATATCTCTCGTTCAGAAGATTTTCAAAAACAAAATAGATAGTGGCAGCATCCTGAATTTTTCCGGCTAAAAAGAAATCGAATTGAACCGAGGGTTTAACATCAACATAAGGAAGAACAATAGATCCATTGGTTCTTATGTTCCGTGTAATTTCGAAAGTTTCGAAATTGATGAACTGATATCCCCGCGTGCCTATCAACCAATAATTAATTCCGGCTTTAAGTTTAAGGTTGGAATTGAATAATGTATCAACGTAATATATTCCGCCGTTAGATGTAAAATCCGGTAGAAGAAAATTATCTTTGTCCTGTATGAAATAATAATTTGTATTTGTACTCAACAAAAGTTTCCAGAGGTGCCAATCAATTTTCAGATTTATTCCTTGCAATATCTTTTTAGATCTACCATTTGCAGATAGTTTCTGAAGAAAGTATCCAGCTGAAATATTAGTAGATAAGTTTTTATAATTCAGTTTAGTTTCTATAATACCAAGATCTAAATCATAATCCCCATCAGAAATAATTTCTAATTGATTTTGTGGTTTTTGAAATTTTGATAAACCCAGATACAATGAAAAATTTTCATCAATAAACCATGAAACGTCTGCACCGGCACCAAAAAAACTTTTACCATCTACATTTAGAAATTTACCAAAGACTGATGGAATGAATTTTTGTTTTTCCTTTTGCAATTTAAAACTTGCCTTAGCTAAAGCTGAAAAAATATCCACTCTATCATCCCTCTTTATCAAAGGAGTATTAAGTAAAGTGCTTTCGTAAAGTGCTTCTGAGTAAATATTAAATAAACCGGTTTCAATTTCTTGAGAGAGTTTAGCCCCGTAAGTATTAAACTTATTATTGTTGGTTATTTTGTCATATCTCCACGGCCAGTCCCATCGCCACGTATCGCGTTTTAAACTCGTAAACTCGTTCTGTCTGAATTCAACAAGTGATGATTGATAATACAATGTAAGGTCGGTTGGAGTATTGCCTATCAGGTTTGCCAGCAACTTTATATTCAGGTTATTACCCGAAACTTTTTGATACCGATCGGGATAATTAACCGGTGCCTGAATTGTGCTGAACAATATTTCATCAACCTGTGAAGATGGATAGATGCGTTTAATACTATCTACATCAACACCGCCGTTTAACTGAACATTACTCATATAATAGCTGTAGCTGCCGATCACATTTAAATCCTTGTTGAAGAGGTATCTTAAACGGACGGATCCTGTCCACACGCCAGCATCCGAATTCTTAAAGCGCGGATCAGTGCTCTGATGAGTCAACTCTGTATAAACATTAAATCTACGGCTTATATTGCCGCTGAATATTCCATCGAAGAAACCTTCCTCGTTTGGCGCCTGATAAAAACGAATTCTTGTATATGGTTTTGATGTTACAAAATCTCTTGAAATAAAATTTACCGAAACAGGATTATTCATTTCGTTATATAAAAATCCTTGTGCAAGTGGAATTATTTCTATCGAGTCAATACTCTCCGATTGAAAAAGATTGAGATCAAGAGAATTGGTAAGCCGGTTATTAATATTAACACCATTCATTAAAAAGGAGGAGTTTCCAAAACCATTTCCGTATATCACCACTTCATTTGGTTGACCGATTGATCCGAAATCCCTCACAAATCCAAACGGGATATATGAAAAGTAATTACCCGTATATCTGGAATCTAATTTTTGCAATATGTCGCTATTTAAAATATTTCCGGAAGTAGAAAGTGTTTTTATTGGATGCAGTGGAATAAGTTTTTCTTTTATTACCGGTTTGGTTGAATCAACTTCTGTTGAAATAATTTTTGTTTTAGTGGTATCGTTTGTATCTCCGCTTAATAATTTTTTCTTCGGTTGTTCCTGCTGCGAGAACAAATTAAGAAACGAAACGAATAATAATATCGAACAAAAAAGTTTTTTCATTAAGAGCCGGAAAATTTTTTGCTAAAATAGTTTTAATTCCTGATTGATAAAAGATTAAAAAAGAGATACTCATCCTAACCGTATAAATATTGCTTAATATAGAGATTGTAATGTAAGTCAATTGATAAACAAAAAAGACAAAAACTGTTTGTTTTGAAATAAAAAAGTGCTAAATTTCGTCTGAATTTACATCCAATAAATAAAGGGGTTACATCATGGCAATGACAAAAAGCCAAATTCTAGCTCATCTTGCATCAAAGACCGGTGTTAGTAAAAAAGTTGCCGGTGAATTTATGGGCGAATTAGTTAAACTCGCTTACAAAGAAGCTAAAAAGTCATTCGTTCTTCCTGGATTAGGAAAATTAGTTTTGGTCGACAGAAAAGCTCGTCAGGGCAGAAATCCTAAAACCGGTGAAACTATTACAATTCCAGCTAAGAAGGTTGTAAAATTCAGAATAGCCAAACAAGCAAAAGACGCTATCTTAGTTTACAAAGCATAAGTTGTTATATAACAGCCCATCGTTTCCGGTGGGCTTATTTTTTTTTCTCTATTCTCAAGTCCTTCATACTTTCCAGCAGATTATTATATAATGGCTGCGGAATATTTTTTAATATCAATGTTAGTAAGTTCTGAAATTTTCCTACGTGTGAATAAAATCCAATTTTAACTTTCTGTTTGCCATCATAAATATAAATCGGTCTTGTGGGAAAACCGCTGAAAATCCCTCCGGTTATATTTTCTATATCAGAATGATTGATTGTAATTTCTTTTCTGCTGAGAAGAAAATTTTGGCAGATCATTTTTTCGTTATCTGCAATTATTTTGAAAGGAAATAATCTGTAAGTCTTCAAGAAGTATTTATTAATTATGAAAATGAAGAATCCGTTAATGAGTGCAAAGAAAACAAAATACCATTTATCGAACATCATTACTATTGATGTTATCAGGTGAACAGAAAGGAATAGCGTTGCAATAACGTTCCCGTATCGATAAATCAATTTTGCAAAAAATGAATATTTAAATGTGTTCATTAATTTTTGTCAGTAATTTTTATTTTACCTGTTAAAGGTAATTATTATGTTTTGAATAGTGAAATTTTCTTCGGGAGTTAATAATGAAAAAAATATTAGTTTTTATTCTTATTCCAGTGGCTTGCTTTGCACAACCGGAACAATTAAAAAATTTTGAAAGTCTTCTTGCTAATCTGAAATCAGGGAACACCGTAAAAGCAATAATTCATTATTCACTTGCTAAATTAGTTATTGATGGCAAAGAAGAAAAAGCACCCGATGCTATAGGCGGTATGGAATTCCGCACATTTGAATATTTTGCAAAAGGTACGGTTAGAAACGATAGAGCATTTATCTCAATTTCCGAAACCGTTCTAATCTCTCACATGCGTTATGGATATGTATTAAATTATGTTAAGCTGAGAACTTATGAGGATAATAGTTTAGAGATAATTGCACGGTATCTCGATCCCAGAACTTATGAAGTCCGCATGGAAGAAACGTTTTATTCAGAAATAAATAACGGGGCAAATAGCGGTGCTGTTTATTTATTCGTTAATTAAGTTATTTCATCAGGACAAACTTTTTAGTTTGTGTAAAACTATTTGCCAAACCTGTTAATCCGGTAACAATAAGTGTATAAAAGTAGATTCCGCTTGCTAAATTTTTACCTTCGCTATTGAATTCTACATTATAATAACCGGCAGACATTAATTCATTAACTAGATTTGCAACTTCCTTACCAAGGGAGTCATAAATGTTTAGAGATACAAAACTTTCCCGGGGAATTGAAAAGCTGATATTGGTTGTTGGATTAAAAGGATTTGGAAAATTTTGAAAGAGACGATATTCACCTGGTAAATTATTACTGCCCACTTTAGTTGTTGTTCCTCTAAATTTATATAGCTTACCCGTATTATAGTTTGCAAAATATAATTCGTTGTTCTTATCAATTCCGAAAGTAGAAATACTATGATTCGTTGAAAATAATAATTGATTGTTAACATTATTACCCTTCTTATCAAGCGCCCAGATATTACCTGAAACAAAATCACCATAAATATATTTACCGGATAACTCTGAAGCCGATGGACCACGGTAAACAAATCCCCCGGTTACGGAATAACCACCCTGATTATTCCGACCGTATTCCCAGATTGGCATTGTTAAATTTGTTGTGTTGCAATTACTCGGAGGATTAAAGCAATGATTACCTTCCATTATACGCCATCCATAGTTCTTGCCTTTCTCAATAATATTAATTTCCTCCCATGCATTTTGTCCTACATCTGCTGCCCATAAATTTTTGGTAACGTCATCAAAACTGAACCGCCATACATTTCTTAATCCCCACGCATAAATTTCTTCTCGCAATCCGTTTGTATTTCCTATGTAAGGGTTATCATCGGGAATACTGTAATTCAAATTCCCTGAAGGTTTATTAACATCGATACGGAGAATTTTACCTAATAATGATCTCAGGTTCTGTGCATAATTTTGCGGGTCGCCTCCGGATCCGCCATCACCAAATGAAATATAGAGATAGCCATCCGGACCAAATGAGGTTTGTCCGCCATTATGATTTGAATAAGGTTGATCAACAGTTAACAAAACCAATTCGCTGTTTCTATCTACAACGTCCGGGTCATTTGAACTAACCTTAAATCTGGAAACAATACTTCTTCTTGGATTACTCGTTGTGTAGTTTATATAAAAGTAACCGTTGGTTTTATAATCGGGATGAAAAGCCAGACCAAGTAATCCCTGTTCACCGCCGAATAAAACTTTATCCCGAATATCAAGAAATACTTTTTTTATGGTTGTGTTATTATTATTCTCGAAAACATATATGATACCCGGTTGTGATACTACAAATAAGCGGTTTGAGCCATCTCCGGGATGTTGAATATCGACCGGTTGTTCAAAACTTAGATTTGGAAATGCTTGTGTAATCTGTAATTGAGCTTTATTTGAGTTACATCCTAAAATTAGAAAGAAAGAAATTACTACTAAGAATAAACTTTTTTTCATTTCAGATACTTTCTTATTGTTAATGTAATGAACAGATTTAATAATAATTTGGTTCAAACGATTAACTAAGAGATAAAAGTATAATTATGGAACTTTATTACCCTGCATATGTTTGACAAAATAGATATTTGATAAATATCTTTGCAACTCAATCATCAACAAATCAGGAGGAAATAAATGAAACAACCGAATAGATTATTTGTTTTTACTCTCTTATTTGCGGCATCACTTTTATATGCTGGCGATGTTGCCAAAGTAGAAAATTTCAAGCTGAAGGATTACAACGGAAAGGAACATCAGCTTAGCGATTTCAAGGATTCAAAAGCAATTGTAATTATTTTTGTTGCAACTCAATGCCCTATTTCCAACGATTATAATTCCAGAATGGCAGAAGTCTTTAAAGATTATAAAGATAAGGGGATTGCCTTTGTAGGTATCAACTCCAATAAGCAGGAAAGTGTTGAAGAAATTAAACAGCATGCAAAGGACAATAACCTTCAGTTCCCTATATTAAAAGATGAAAAAAATATAATTGCCGATAAATTTGCTGCATCTGTTACTCCGGAAGTTTATGTTTTGAATAGTAATTTCGAAGTTTTATATCACGGAAGAATTGATGACTCAAGAAAGCAGAGTGATGTAAAATCGAAAGATCTCCGAACAGCGCTTGATGAAATTCTTGGCGGAAAATCAGTTTCGAATACAAAAACAAAAGCATTCGGATGTACAATTAAAAGGGTAAGTTAAAAATGAAAAAAATATTCCTCGCTTTATTATTTTTTGCCATACTGCAATTAACTCTATTAGCAGATGAGAAACCAAAACAGAATGAAAAAATAGTTGTTGATACAATAAACAAAGAGTTGCTTGCAAAGATAATTAAAGAAAGAAAAGGCAAACCACTATTTCTTAATTTATGGGCAACATGGTGCGTTCCTTGCAGAGAGGAATTTCCGGCAATAAATAAATTAGCAGAGGAATATAAGGATGTTGAGTTTTTCGGAATTAGTGTCGATTTCCCTGAAGAAGTTGAATCGAAAATAATCCCATTCTTAAAATCCCAGAAGGCAAAATTTATTTCTTACGTAAATGGATTTGAAGGAGATGAAGAATTGATTAATACACTTGATAAAGATTGGAATGGTGCTTTACCCGCAACTTTTATTTATGATAAAAACGGAAAAAAGATTTCTTTTCTTGAAGGAAAAAAATCTTATGATGAATTTAAAAAAGAAATAGAGAAAGCTAAAAAGAAGTAATACGGTTAAAAGAAACCCTCTCCAGTTGAGAGGGTTTTTTTATGGTAAGTTAGTTTCTATATACTTTTTCACATCAAACTTTTTAGCACACCCGTTATAATTCATGTAACGTATTTTCCCAAAAACCGGTCGCTCAAACCATGGACGATCATGAACACCACCAATTGACCACACAATTCCGGTATAGCCATTTGGATCTCTTCCGTCCAGTTCATACTTGTCGTTAAGATAAATTGCAATTTGCATCGCATCTTCGGGGGATTTTGTCCACTCAAGAATTTTCTTTGCCCAATACATTCTCATATAACCGTGCATCTTACCTTTGTTAGCCATTTCCAATTGTGCCGCATTCCATAAATCATCATTTGTTCTGGCGAGTTCGAACTCCTCCAAAGTATAAATGTAATCCCGTTTATCTTTCCGATGAAGATTCAGTGACTCCTGTGCCCACGAATGAAATCCTTCGAATGAATCGTAGCTCTTATTGAAGTAGCAGAAATTATCCGAAAGCTCGCGACGGATAATCAATTCTTCTAAGAATGCTTTGTGGGATTCCACATGTTCGGTTAACGGCTGAATTGCAAGTGCGACTCTCTGAGGGGAAATCTGTCCGAAGTGAAAGTAGGGTGATAAATTCGATTGAGCATCTACGGTTGGTAAATTTCTATCCGTGCCATAGCGTTCGAATTTATGTGTTATAAATTGCTGCAGAACTTTATGTGCCGCACTTTCACCCGGCATTAACCAATCTATTTCTTTAACCGTCGTATTAATTGTAAGTAATTTATAAACTGTATCCCAATCGATTTTGCTGTTTTCAATTTTCGTTTTCATTTTAAGAACAGGAGGGAATTCGTTTAAAAACTCCGGAAGTAACTTTTGTATTTTAGGACGAATAGTGTAAGCAGCAAATTCCTGTTTGTCTGATACATGCAGACACGGAACAATGTTATGCGCATCAACTTCGTGAAAGGGGATTGCTATTTTATCCGCCACAGATTTTTTCCACCGTCTAACAATCTTGAGAGGATTGAAATCCGTTACCAGCAAAGATGCATTAATCGATTCTAAAAATTTTGGAATCTCAAATCCGGCATCACCGGTTGTAAGCTTAAAAGTGATATTAAATTTCTTAAGTTCCGATTCAACTTCCTGTAACCCTTTAAGCATAAATCCGTATTGGCGTATTGTCGCTTCAAGAAAATCCGGGACCAGATTAAAGAGAACTATCAATGGCTGATGAAGCTCTATTGCTTTTTCCTGCGCATATAATAATGCCCAGTTATCATGTGCACGCTGATCCCGCTGCATCCAATAAACAACGGGACCGGATTTATCGAATCCTTCCAGTAATATTCTTAAACGATTTCTATTCATTGAAGTTTTTTATTATATATAAAAAGGTAGACAGAATTGAATGATTTTGTGGTTCAGTTCTCCTTTTACTTTTTAATTTAACCGGCAAGCTTAT
>JBBIHP010000112.1:3286-8445 GCA_037446915.1 Ignavibacteria bacterium | reverse complement strand
TTGTTAATAATGCCGGCATTACACGGGATAACCTTCTTTTAAGAATGTCCGAAAAAGAATGGGATGATGTTATTAACGTTAACCTGAAAAGTGTTTTTAACTATACTAAAGCTGTTCTTAAACATATGGTTAACCAACGCTACGGTAGAATTGTAAATATTGCTTCTGTTGTAGGTTTAATCGGAAATGCCGGTCAGTCTAATTATGCAGCATCCAAATCCGGAATAATCGGATTTTCAAAATCAATTGCGCGTGAAGTTGCTTCAAGAAATATTACTGTTAATTGTGTTGCACCCGGTTTTATTGAAACAGATATGACAAAAAGTTTAAATGAAAAACAGCGAGAGTTACTCTCTCAAAATATTCCGATGAAAAGAATGGGTAAACCGGAAGATATTGCACGTGTTGTCGGTTTCCTGTGTAGTCCCGATGCAGATTATATTACGGGACAGGTTATAGCCGTTGATGGCGGAATGACAATGTAAATAGATTAACTAATTATTATTTATCAACATTAAAGGAGTAATAAATGGACGTTGAAGCAAAAGTAAAATCTATCATTATGGATAAACTCGGTGTCGAAGAATCTCAAATTACACCAGAAGCTTCATTCACAAACGACCTCGGCGCAGATTCTCTTGATATAGTTGAACTTGTTATGGGCTTTGAATCTGCTTTCAACATTTCTATCCCCGATGAAGATGCTGAAAAAATCTCGACAGTCGGTGATGCTACCAAATATTTGAAAGAAAAATTAGGTTAATATTTTAATGGGAATAGAATGATAAGTTGCACAATACTTTTCATACTGTTCCCATTTCTTTCATCAAAAAATTTTTGGAGATTTAATGAGTAAAAGGAGAGTTGTAATAACCGGTCTTGGTGCTGTTACACCGATAGGTAATAACACACAGGAATATTGGGACGGACTTATTTCCGGGAAAAGCGGTGCCGGATTAATAACACGCTTTGATGCTTCTTCTTTTCCTACCCGGTTTGCTTGCGAAGTAAAAAACTTTGATCCTCTTATGTACATTGATAAAAAAGAAGTTAAACGGATGGACCCTTATACTCATTACGCTCTTGCTACTGCTGCTATGGCTTTGGAGGATTCTAAAATTGATCTCTCGAAAATTGATAATGAACGTGCCGGTGTAATATTTGGCAGTGGTATCGGCGGTATTGTTACTCTTACCGATGTTCATTCTCAATTCCTTGAAGGTGGTCATAAAAGAGTAACTCCATTTTTTGTACCGATGATGATTCCTGATATTGCAGCTGGACAAATTTCAATTAAATACGGATTGAAAGGACCTAATTATGCTACCGTATCTGCTTGTGCTACATCATCGCATGCAATAGCAGATGCATTTATGTTGGTTCAACGCGGCTCTGCAGATATAATTTTCAGTGGTGGATCGGAATATTCCATAATGCCTCTTGCAGTTGCCGGGTTCTGTTCTGCACGTGCACTTTCTAATTGGAACGACCGGTATATGGAAGCATCACGCCCGTTTGATAAAGACCGTAATGGGTTTGTTATGGGCGATGGCGGCGGAACTATTGTTCTTGAAGAGTTAGAACATGCATTAAAACGTGGTGCCTATATTTATGCTGAAATTGTTGGTATTGGTCTTACTGGCGATGCATTCCATGTTACTGCTCCTCCTCCCGGTGGAGAAGGTGCGTTTAGATCTATGAGAGATGCTTTGAGAGATGGTGGTGTTAAACCCGAAGAAGTTGATTATATTAATGCTCATGGTACTTCAACAGAACTTAATGACCTTAACGAAACTAAAGCTATTAAAACCCTTTTCGGCGACCATGCATATAAGCTTTCTATCAGCTCTACAAAATCGATGACAGGTCATCTACTTGGTGCCGCTGGAGCAGTTGAAGCTATTGCTACTATTCTTGCTATTAAAAATTCTTTAATTCCTCCAACTATTAATCTCGATAACCCAGATCCTGAATGTGATTTGAATTATACACCTAAAATTCCAGCTAAACGGGAAATTAATTACGCTATCAGCAATACATTTGGTTTTGGCGGCCATAACGCAAGTATTCTTTTTAAGAAGTTTGTAGGATAATTTTGTTTAAAGATTTTTTTGAAAATCTGATTAAGATTTTCAAATCCGGTAAAAAAAAATCTCTTCAAAAAGAGATTCTTGTTAAACTCGAAAACCTGGAAAAGGTTCTCGAATTCAAAATTGATAACTCTTCCTATTTTATTAAAGCAATTACACACCGCTCCTACCTTGAATTAAATCCTGAACTAGAAAAATCTAACGAGCGATTGGAATTTCTTGGTGATGCTGTTCTTAATATGGTTGTTGCCAAATACCTGTTCGAAATTTATATGAATGAAGGGGAGGGTTTTCTTACAAAAGTCCGATCCTCGCTTGTTAATAGAGACCGTTTATATATTACTGCTGAACGGTTGAAATTGAAAAACTTCCTTATGTATAATCATAAGTATCTTGGTGATTCTATTGAGGGTTTAAAAACAATTTTAGCCGATTGCCTTGAAGCAATTATCGGTGCTATATATCTAGACCAGGGTATTGAAACGGTAGAAAACTTTATTCTCGAAAATCTAATTTTCCCTAATGAAGAAGACCGTGGATTTTTAATTGATAAAAACTATAAGGGCCAGTTGCTTGAATATGCGCATTCAAAAAAAATGGATCTTCCAAGATACGTAGTTACTAAAGTTGAAGGACCTGAACATAAAAGAGTCTTTACTATTGATGTTTACATTGGTGATAATAATTACGGAACAGGAAAAGGGGGAAGTAAAAAATCGGCTGAACAGGATGCTTCAAAAATTGCCTTATCCAATTTAAAATCGGATTGTAATAGAAATATTAGATAAAATTCCCTCCTTCAATTTCTATCCTTTTACTTATATTTGTTAGCAAAATTAATCAATTAATGATAAAACATTCCTTGCGAGTAAATTATGAACCATTTTGAATTCTTCGACAAATTTGTTGACAGGCATATTGGTCCTGGTAATAACGATATTAAAAAAATGCTGGATGTTATAGGAATTGATTCAATTGATAAATTAATTGAGAAGACAATTCCTAACTCAATTCGTTTGAAAGAGAACCTGGTTCTTGATAATCCGATGACAGAATTTGAATTAATGAACCACCTACTGGAATTAGCATCAAAAAATAAAGTCTTTAAAAGTTATATCGGGTTGGGATACTATCCTACAATAACACCCGGAGTCATTAAGCGAAATATTCTTGAAAATCCCGGATGGTATACTCAATACACACCTTATCAAGCAGAAATTTCTCAGGGCAGATTAGAAGCATTATTAAATTTTCAGACGATGGTTGTTGATCTTACCGGATTACCAATCGCCAACGCATCGCTGCTCGATGAAGCTACAGCCGCAGCTGAAGCAATGGGAATGCTCTATTCTGTTCGTAAATCAAATAAGAAAAATGCAAATGTATTTTTTGTAAGTGATGAAGTTTTTCCTCAAACAATCGATGTTCTTAAAACGCGTTCAGCACCACTTGGAATTGAATTGAGAATTGGTGATCATAAAAATGTTGAGTTGACCGATGATATTTATGGAATACTTGTTCAATATCCATCTGGCAATGGAGAGATTAATGATTATACAGAACTATTTAATAAAGCTTCAGAAAAAGGAATATTCAAAACTGTTGCAGCAGATATTCTAAGTTTAGCTTTGCTTACTCCTCCCGGTGAATTTGGTGCTGATATTGTAGTTGGTTCAACTCAAAGATTTGGTGTTCCAATGGGTTACGGAGGTCCTCATGCTGCTTTCTTTGCAACAAGAGATGAATTCAAGAGACAAATACCTGGAAGAATTATTGGTGTTTCAATTGATGCTCAGAATAAACGTGCATTAAGAATGGCTCTTCAAACAAGAGAACAACATATTAAACGAGAACATGCCACAAGTAATATATGCACTGCCCAGGTTCTGCTTGCTATAATGGCCGGTATGTATGCTGTATATCATGGACCTAAAGGAATTAAAGCAATTGCAGAGAGAGTTAATAACCTTGCAATACATCTGAATAATAATTTGAATGAATTAGGTATTCAACAAAAGAATCAGTTTTTCTTTGATACATTATATGTACAAATGAATTCAGTTGATGATGCTAAATTGGTTAATAAATTAGCTTTAGAGAGAAGGATTAATTTAAGATCGATAGATGAAAAATCTTTCGGCATCTCAATTTCTGAACCTAATACTTTACGGGATGTTGAAGAATTAATAACAATTTTTGCCAATGCTGTGAATAAAAAGTTTACATATCAAGCAACTAATCATAAAGGAACAAGTATTCAGCAGAACTTACAGCGTAAGTCCGATTACTTTACACATCCGGTCTTTAATTCATATTATTCAGAAACAGAAATGCTCCGTTACATAAAAGGACTTGAGAAGAAAGACCTCTCATTAACTCAATCAATGATTCCACTCGGTTCCTGTACAATGAAATTGAATGCATCAGCGGAAATGTTTGGAATATCATGGAATGAATTTGCTGATATTCATCCTTTTGCACCATTGGATCAAGCAGAAGGTTACAGAGAATTAATTACCAATCTCGAAAATCATTTAGCAATTATAACCGGGTTCAAAGCTGTTTCATTGCAGCCGAACTCCGGCGCCCAGGGTGAATACACTGGTTTGATGGTAATAAGAGCTTATCATCATAGTAAAGGTGATTTTCAACGAAATGTTGTTTTGATTCCTTCATCTGCTCATGGTACTAACCCGGCAAGCGCTGTTATGGCCGGTGGAAAAGTTGTTGTAGTTAAATGCGATGACAAAGGAAATATCGATCTGAATGATTTGAAATCAAAAGCCGAACAACATAAAGAAAATTTATCTGCTCTAATGGTAACGTATCCTTCTACTCACGGTGTATTCGAAGAAGAGATTATTGAAATCTGCGATATCATTCATAAATACGGCGGACAGGTTTATATGGATGGCGCTAATTTGAATGCACAGTTAGGTTTAACCAGTCCCGGCTTAATTGGTGCCGATGTTTGTCATTTGAATCTACATAAAACATTTACAATTCCTCATGGTGGTGGCGGACCCGGTATGGGACCAATAGCTGTTGCCGAACATTTAGTTCCGTTCT
>JBBIHP010000112.1:0-3275 GCA_037446915.1 Ignavibacteria bacterium | reverse complement strand
GTCATCCTATAGTTAAAATTGGTAACGAAAAAAGTATTAATGCTGTATCTGCAGCACCCTGGGGAAGTGCAAATATTCTCGTTATTCCTTATGCATATATTAAAATGATGGGCGGCGAAGGATTAACCTATGCAACTAAAATCGCAATTCTAAATGCTAATTATATCAAAGCAAAGCTGGCAGATCATTATTCCACACTCTATTCCGGTAGGAATGGTTTTGTTGCGCATGAACTTATTTTTGATACAGGAGGATTTAAGCAAACTGCTAATATAGAGGTTGAAGATATTGCAAAGAGATTAATGGATTATGGATTTCATGCTCCAACAGTTTCATTCCCGGTTCCCGGTACTCTAATGGTCGAACCGACTGAAAGTGAATCACTTTACGAACTTGACCGGTTCTGCGATGCACTATTATCAATTAAACAGGAAATTGAAAAAGTTGAACAGGGGATATGGGATAAAAATGATAACCCCTTAAAAAATTCTCCGCATGTTGCTGAAGTTGTAATTGCAGATGAATGGACTCATAAATATTCACGTGAAGTTGCAGCTTTCCCGGCTAAATATGTTAAAGAAAATAAATTCTGGCCGACTGTTAGCAGAATAAATAATGCATACGGAGACCGGAATTTAGTCTGTAGCTGTCTTCCAATAAGCGAATATGAAGAATCTAAGGTAAATTAATTTGATAAACTTTTGTGAAATATTATGGGAGTCTAAATCGATAGCGGTTGTTGGTATATCACGCGAACCGCGTAAAATAAGCCGTAAAATTGCGTCATTTCTTGCAGAGGTTGGTTATGATGTAGTGGGTGTTAATCCTTCCTTTGGAAATGAATTTGCAGATGGAATTAAAGTATATAAAACAATTTCCGATATTCCACATAATATTGATATTATTAATGTCTTTAGAAGATCCGAAGATATTCCTGGTATAATTTATGAAGTGCTTAAGAAAAATCCTAAGGTACTCTGGCTTCAACAGGGAATTAGAAATGATTTAGCAGTAAAACCCGTAATTGAAAAGGGGATAGTTACAGTTCAGGATGAATGTATTTTCGTTCAATACAATTATTGCAAATCAATTAAGAAACATTAAAGAAACCGGTTGTGATGAAATTGACTTACCTAAAATTCTTTTTCGTTACAATCGGTTTTTTGTTTTTAATTCAGAACAAATTGATTGCTATCCCGGATTCACTTTTTGTAACCGACCAATTCTATCTTGTCGATTCCATTAAAATAACCGGAAATGAAATAACCGAGGATTATATTATCCTGAGAGAATTAACATTTAAACCCGGTGATATTGTTAACGCAACTACTCTTAAATACAACAGGGAACGAATATTCAGTCTTCGGCTCTTTACCAAAGTGGAGTTTTATCCATCTATTAGTCAAGATAAAAACATTGTAAATATTGAAGTAAAAGAGAGCTGGTATATCTATCCTATTCCGTTTATCCGGAGACAGGATGGTTCAATGAAAAAACTTTCCTATGGAATTAATTTTTCTTTTAAAAATTTCAGAGGAAGGAATGAACATCTTAGAACAATTATTAGTCTTGGTTACGATCCATATTTTGCAATGCTCTATCAAAATCCAGCATTAGATTTTAAGAATAATCTTGGTTTGGCATTCGACTTATCATTTCTTAAACTAAACAATAAAAGTGCTTTTGCTAAAAAGCTTTATGGCAGCGATTTCAAATATAAATTCTACTCAACCGGAATTAACCTATTTAAACGATTAGATCAATTCAACGAGATTTTTTCCGGTGTCGGTTATGATTACATAGAAGGTCCGGAATTACCAATGAAGCGAATTACCTCATCAGGTCAAAAAATAGATAGAGTATTATCACTTATAGTTGGTTATGATTACGATTCACGGGACCTTAAACAATTCTCTCAGAATGGAATATTTGCATCAACAATCCTTCGTCATAAAGGTTTCGGCATCTCAAATATCAACTATAATATTTTTCTATTCGATTTTAGAGAATATCGGAGTATAGTTGGTGATTTTTCTGCACGGTGGCGCTTTGCTTTCCGTCATACGTTCGGACAATCAATTCCTTTGTATGATAATTCTTTTCTCGGTTATAATGAATACGTGCGGGGTTATAGCAATGAAATTGAAGAAGGAAATAATTTAATACTGACATCTATTGAAGCAAGCTTTCCAATTGTTAAGGATTGGGATTTTAGTATTAAAATTCCTCTGCTTCCTCAGCAATTAACTTCAGCAAGAATCGGAATTTATCTTTCGGCGTTTACTGATGCCGGTGAGGTATTTAATAATCATCAAAGATTCAGATTTAGTGACTTTAATACAGGTTACGGTTTCGGTTTAACAATATTAGTGTTACCTTATAATGCAATTCGATTTGAATATGCATTTAATAAAAATGGAACAGGAGAATTTATAATTGGGACAGGATTTTCTTTCTAATATCGATCTATTTTATTCCTGTGAGGATGTAATTGATAATAAGGTTACTATTTCCGGAGAGGAAGTTCATCATATTAAAGATGTTCTTAGATATTCAATCAATGACCTGATTTATGTAACAGATGGTAAAGGTACCATCTATAAATGTAAATTAACATCAATTGCTAAAACGGAACTGCAATGCTCTATTGATGAAGTAAGGCATTACCTAAACCATTTTGAGAATTTCACGTTTTGCATACCGCGATTACGAACACAGGACAGGATGGAATTTGCTCTTGAAAAATGTGTAGAGCTTGGAATTACAAATTTCATAATATTTGACTCAATCAGAACGGTTATTAAAGGAGCCAAACTCGACCGATGGCAGAAAGTACTTACATCGGCAATGAAACAATCGATTAGAGCATGGCTACCAAAAATTAATTATGTAAAGAGTGTCTCCGAAATTGCGTTACTACCGGGTAGAAGAGTGGTGTTTGAACAATCGGCTACTACGCCCTTTAATAAATTTTTAACCCAACCGGATTTTTCATCCAGAGTTGAGAACATATATTTCTTATTTGGTCCCGAAGGTGGTTTTGCAGATGAAGAAATAGCAATGACTAAGAAATGTTCCTTCGTAAAATTAACCGATAACCGGCTAAGGGCTGAGACAGCTGTAGTTACTGCGGCAAGTATTTTGGCAATTGAATTGATTTAGAAATAACAAAATTATTTGGTAAGAATCCTACTGTTAAACCAGGTCGATAATTTTTTTTACCAGTCTTTCAAAATCCGATTTAACTATTTCCGCAGTTTCCATTACTTCTGAAT
>JBBIHP010000111.1:0-8709 GCA_037446915.1 Ignavibacteria bacterium | reverse complement strand
AGTAGAACCAAAGAGATAGAACTTCTCCTGGGCAAGGACTTCGATATATCATTTCATGTTTCACAGAAGAGTACCGATTCAATTGACCTTTCGCGTAAATGTATTGAAGAAGGAACAGATTATATTATAGGAATTGGTGGAGACGGAACACTTAACGAAGTAATTAATGGCGTAATGTTGGCAGATAAAACGCAAAGAGAGAATGTTAAAGTGGGATTACTTCCAACCGGTTCCGGAAATGATTTCGCAAAATCGATGAATCTCGACAGCAAGGTTTCAACACTTAGAAGTTTGATTGAAAATGAAAAATCAATCGCGATTGATATCGGTAAGATTGAATGTAAGGATAAGAATGGAAATGATTCGATACGTTACTTTAATAATATTGCCGATGTAGGTTTGGGTGGCGAAGTAGTTGTTAAGGTTAATAAGAGCAGTAAATTATTCAGTCCAACTTTTAGATATCTTAAATCGTCAGTCGAAGCTTTTTTTACTTACAAAAAGAAAAAAATCAGGTTCACCTCGCCCCACTTTACATGGGAAGGTGCAGTATTAATATTATGTCTTGCCAATGCAAATTATTTTGGAAGTGGATTGGGAATTGCACCTCATGCAAAAGTCGACGACGGTAAAATGGCGGTTGTAATTGCCGGCGAAATTAGTCTGTTCGATTATCTTAGAAACTTATTACGTATAAGGAATAAAGAGGTTATTAAACATCCAGGAATAATTTACCAGGAAGTTGAATCATGCACTATAGAACCTGTTGAAGATAATCTATTGATTGAAACTGACGGAGAACTTGCCGGTAACCTTCCACTTAAACTTAGTGTTCTGAACAAAGAAATTAAATTCCTGTCATAAAAAACATGAGGTTGTCTAAAAAGTAATATTAGAGTCACACTGAACTAAGAAGAAAGGTGATTCTAATAGAAATTGTCAGTCTTCGACAAGCTCAGACTGACAATTAGGTGCTTTAAAGACAACCTCACAAAGTTGAATTATAAACCCACCTCGTTCAAAATATTTTTTGCACCGGAGAATTTATCGAGCACCCAGAGAACATAGCGGATATCAACGCCGATTGAACGGCTGTAGGATTCATTCCATGCAAAGTCATTAATAGTTGCTTCAAATGCGCGGTCGAAGTTTACACCTATTAACCTTCCGTATGCATCAAGAATTGGCGAACCGCTATTACCGCCGGTTGTGTCCATGTTATAGAGCATCGCTATAGGAAGTTTATTCCTCTTTTTACTTACATATCTGCCGAAGTCCTTACTATCATAGAGTGTGCGGAGCCTATCCGGTATTGCAAACTCTTCTCCTCCAATAGAATTTTTTTCAATCACACCATCAATTGATGTAAACGGCTCCATATAAGTTGCATCAGCAGGTGAATAACCTTTAATGTAACCGTAGGTTAAACGAAGCGTGCTGTTTGCATCGGGAATAAAATTTGTCTGCTTCCAGATCATCTTTATATCAACAAGATCACCATAAAGTTTATTCAATTTGCCTTCATTACGTTCATTCAATTTCAGTAGTGTTTGATTCTGCAGCCTTAATTTATAGACAAACTCTAATAACGGATCTTTAAGTGATGCAAGTTCTTCCGGTCTTTTTGTTAAAAGGGAATTGAAATATTCGCTCCCTTTTATTTTAGCACCAACTATTTCATTGTCAATAAAATCGGAAATGGCTTTATTTAAATCACCGCTTACCACTTTAAGCAATTCATCAAGAGCTGCAATCTTTGATCCTTCACCAAATTTTCTTGCATCAAGAAACATCTTGTTTAAAAGAGTCTTTTCAAATTTTGTGTTGAGGTTATTGATATTACTTATTGCTCTACTTATTGTTTGCTTAACGTTCTTTTCCTGGAATGGTTGGTTCCTTTCATTATCAGGTTTCTGCATTTCTTCTGCATGAGTGAAAGCAAAATTTGCAAGTGAAAGTGTTGGCGACATGTTGAATACCTGTCTGAAGAATAGATCTGCCTGGGCAAATTCGTTTACACTTTTGAATACATCGTTAATATCGTTCAAAAGATTCCCGTAATTTGCTTTCAAATCGGGCTTAGATTGAATGAATTTATTAAGCATTTTATCTTCTTCTTCTTTCTGGGCAACGAGATTAATTTTTCTAAGACCTTTTATTTTCCCTTTGTAGTTCTTCATTGTATTTGCAAGACCCTTAATACGATTTGCAGCAGCAAGTTCCAATTCCTTATCACCTTTACTAATATCTTCCAATGTCTTGATTGCGAATTCGTACAGATCGGAAATATAAGGAAGAAGATAATCCTGTTGATACTTAACATACTGCGATGGTCTGTGACGGAAAGTTCTTCCCGGGTAACCAAGAATAAAAACAAAATCATTCTCTTCAACGCCATCGGGATTTATTTTCAAAAACTTTTTCGGTTTGTAAGGAACATTTTCATTTGAATAAGTTGCCGCTTTTCCATCGGGAGCTACGTATGCACGCAGCAAAGAAAAATCTCCCGTGTGTCTTGGCCAAACCCAGTTATCCGTTTCGCCGCCAAAATTACCGATTGATTGAGGCGGTGCATATACAAGGCGTACATCACGTATTATTCTATACTTGAACAATACATAGGATTTGCCGGCAAACATTTCCGATACTTCTGCAACTATAGATTGTTCTTCATTATTTGCCGTCTGTGCAATCTCTCTTGATTTCTTTGCTATAGTCTGTGCACGGAGTGATGGATCGCTAATATTTTTAACTGCATCTAATACCTGAACGGAAACATCTTCATACGATTCAAGTATGCGGCAAGAATTTCCCAATGCCGGAATTTCCTCTTCCATAGTTTGTGCATGGAATCCGTTTTCAAGATAATTTTTCTCAACTGTACTTGCTCTTACAATTGAACCGTAAGCGCAATGATGATTTGTTATGATCAAACCCTTATCAGAAATAAATGATCCTGTGCAACCCCCAACATTTACAAGTGCATCAATTAAACTTATTCCCGAGGGATTGTAAACCTCTTTTGGATCAATCTTAAGTCCGGCTTTAACTAGATCAATTTTATCAAGTTCACTTAGCGGATACATCCCTTCTTCCGGTGATGCCGGAATCATTCCAAGAATAAAAGAAAGTGTGATAAGAAGAGTTAATAGTTTAACGGGTTTCAGAAAGTGTTTCTTAATAATCATCTCTACTCCATTAATTTTACAAAAAGAAATATTTCCATCGCAAAATAAACCTTTGAAACAATACGATGGAAGTAAAATCCAACTTTCAATTTCCAGTTAATTTAATTGATTAATCCGGTTCTTCGGGCACAATACTCTTTTTTATGTTACAATAATCAGATTTACGAATCTCTAATCTGACTGATTGTCCGTGGAACTAAAAATTACAATTATGGGTTATGATTTGAGAATTTATTTAGTGGAAAATGAAAAAAAGCGCAATAATAATTGGAACAGGATTAGGAGGTCTTTCAACCGCTTTACGGCTCTCGTCAAAGGGTTATAAAGTAATTCTTCTCGAAAAACATTCAACGCCCGGCGGTAGAATGAATATAATTGAAATGGATGGTTTCCGTTTCGATATGGGTCCTTCTTTTATGAGCATGACTTATGAATTTGACGAGTTGTTTAATGCAGTTGGAATAATAAATCCTGTAGAGTTTGAAGAACTCGAACCTTTATATCAGGTTTACTTTGAAGGTAAAGATAAACCTAGACGTATTTATAAAGACTTACAAAAATTGGAAGATGAATTCAGGGATGTTGAACCTGAACTTGCTTCTAAAGCAGATGCGTATTTGAAAAGAGCCGCACAATTCTGGCATGATACTGAAGACAAAGTTGTTAAGTCCAACTTTGATAGCATGATAAAATATCTGCTCAAGCTTTCAACTGTTCCGTGGAAACATATTCCATATCTCTACAAAACAATGTGGAGCGAGGTTGATAAACAATTCAAGTCCGAAGAAGTAAAGATTATTTTTTCATTAGTTGCATTTTTCCTTGGTGCAACTCCTTTTCAGACACCGGCTATCTATTCATTGCTAAATTATACAGAGATGAGGCATAACGGTTACTGGCGTATTAAAGGCGGTATGTACCGGCTTGTTGAAGAATTAGTTAAGATTCTTAAAGATAGGGGAGTTGAATTCCATTACAATACTGAAGTGGTGAGTATTGGTTCTAATAACGGCAGATTATATGAAGTGATCGATCAGAATGGGAAGAAATGGAATGCAGATATTTTCATTTCCAATGCTGACGCTGCTTCTTTCCGTGGGCAGATTTTAGGTCGTAAAAAGTTTAATGAAGATAAACTTGATAAGATGCACTGGACTCTTGCACCATTTACAATCTATCTCGGGGTTAAAGGTAAAGTAAAGAATCTTGAACATCATAACTATTTCCTTGGCAGCAATTTTAAAGGTTATGCCGATACAATTTTTACTTCTTCTATTGCACCACAGAAACCGTATTACTATGTAAATGTATTATCTAAATCCGATGCATCATGCGCTCCGGATGGATGTGAAAATATTTTTATTCTCTGCCCGGTTCCCGATCTCCGTTATAAAAAAGATTGGAGTGATAAGGAAGAACTTGCAAAGACAATTATTGATGACTTATCCAGGCGAATTGATTTTGATCTTTCAGCTAATACTATGGTTAAAAAAATATTAGCACCTGATGATTGGGCAAATATGCTTAATCTTTACAAAGGATCGGGATTGGGATTGGCTCATGATATTAATCAGGTTGGTGCATTCAGACCGAAGAATAAGGACGAAAATTTCAGTAATTTATATTATGTGGGGGCATCAACAACACCCGGGACAGGTTTACCGATGGTGGTAATCAGCTCACGTTTAGTAACAGAGAGGATCATCAATGATTCAACTATATCATGACACATCATTTTCGATGAGTAAAAAACTAACGAATGCTTACAGCACTTCGTTCAGTCTTGGTATAAGAGCTTTTGCCAAAGAATACCGCGACCCTATCTATGCTATTTATGGATTTGTTCGCGTAGCAGATGAAATTGTTGATTCATTTCACGATTACAACAAAACCGATTTGATTAAGCAATTCCGTGATGATACTTATAAAGCAATTAAAGATGGTATTTCTACCAATCCAGTTCTTCATGCTTTTCAACTTGTTGTAAATAAATATAAAATCGATCATGAATTAATAGATGCTTTTCTTTACAGCATGGAAATGGACCTGGATAAATCCTCTTATCAGCGTGAAATTTACGATACATATATTTACGGTTCGGCAGAAGTAGTAGGATTAATGTGTCTAAAGGTTTTTGTAAATGGTGACGAGGAGAGATACCGGGAACTTCTTTATCCGGCAAAAATGCTCGGCTCGGCTTTTCAAAAAGTTAATTTCTTAAGAGACATTAAAAGCGACATTGATGAACGCGGTAGAATTTATTTGCCCGATGTGCATCAATCCGAAGGTATTGACGACATAAACAAGATGAGACTGGAAGCGGAAGTAAAAGAGGAATTTCACCAGGCATTGAAAGGTATATTAAAACTTCCATTGGGTGTTAAGCTCGGAGTTTATTCAGCATATCTCTATTATTATGTTTTATTTACTAAGATTCAACAGCATACTGTTGAAGAGCTATTGAAAAAACGGATCCGTATTTCAAATTTTACCAAACTCTTTCTCCTTATTAAGTCATATTGGGAAATTAAAGTTGTAAAAATCAGGTTCGATTAATGAAGAAGATATTATTTACATTACTTTTATTTCAGGGTATAATTCTTGCGAACGGTAAAATTAAATCCGGCTCGCATGAAATTGATTTATATCAGATTGAGTTTATAAGGACAAACTATTACGCATCGGTTGAAAACGAGTATCTCATTGGTGTAATTGAAAGATTTATGGAGCGTCATTTCTCATCGGACAGGGAAAAATATCCTAATCTTATTCTGGCATATGTTGCAGCACTTGAATCGGTTAAATCCAAGCATGCATTCTGGCCACATGTTAAGCTCGAGTATTTTAATAAGTCGATGGAGCTGTTTAAGAAAGTCGTTGCCAATGAACCGAACAGTCTTGAGATTAGATTTCTTCGTTTTGCAATTTTGCATCACGTACCGGGATTTTTAGGACATTCGGAAGAACGCCAGGAAGATGCCAACTATATTGTTAACCTTCTGCTTAAAAAAGATTATTCAAGTATTACCGAAGATATTCAACAGGGTATAGCAGAGTTTATGTTTAGAAGTAAGAGGATCTCTTCATATCAGGAAAAGTTATTGTTACAAAATTTCGTGCTGGCGTTAAATGATTAGTACTTATCTGCTTATAAATATTTTTATTATCGCTGTCCCGCTTCTACTAACTTTCGAAAAAAAAATAAAATATTATAGAAAGCTTCCTGCTCTCTTTGCTTCAATAATAATTGTCGGCGGAATTTATATTGTGTGGGATGTAATAGCAACATTACGTGGCGATTGGAGCTTCAATCCCGAACATATTACCGGATTAAAAATATTCCATTTGCCGCTCGAGGAGATTTTGTTCTTTGTTACCGTTCCATACTCGGGTATTTTTTTATATGAAACCGGCAAATTATATCTTGGTGATAAAACTCTTGCAATAAGAAAATTTCCTTTCTACATATCGGCAGCGTTGCTAATAATTATATCACTGATATTTATTGATCAGTATTACACATTTACAGTAATGCTCTTCAGTGCAATTTTTTTGATTATAGCTATTCTGTATCATTCGAAGTATCCTGTTCTTAATTCCAGTTTATATTGGAAGTGGATACTTTTTATGTATCTCCCTTTCTTCCTTGTAAATTATATTTTAACTTCTCTTCCGGTAGTAAGTTATTCTCCGGATGCAATTTGGGGAATTCGCATCACAACAATACCAGTCGAAGATTTCTTCTATTCATTTTCAATGCTTTCGTTTTACCTTTTTGTTTACTTACTAATTAAAAAGAAATGGCTAAAAGAAAACGAATAGCCGTTATCGGTGCGGGTTTAGGTGGATTAAGCGCTGCAATAAGACTGGCTAAACAAGGTTATGAAGTTGATCTCTTTGAACAAACCGAAAAAGCCGGCGGAAAAGCAAATGAAATAAATGAAAAAGGATTCAGATTCGATACAGGTCCTTCTTTACTTACAATGCCATTTGTAATAAAAGAATTGTTTGAATATTCCGGCGAAAGAATTGAAAATCATCTTGATCTAATTCCTTTGAATAACCTTTGCAAATATTTCTATCCCGATGGAACAATTCTAAATGCTTACTCCGATGTTGATAAATTTGCAGAAGAAGTTTCGACAAAAACAAAAGATGCAGCACAATCCGTAATAAGTTACTTAAAATACGCCGAGAAGATTTATGACCTTACTTCGGATCTCTTTTTGTTCAGCGATTTTTCCGACGCAAAAAACTTTTATAAACCGGGGGCACTTAAAACATTATTTCAAATTAATAAAATCGATCCCTTCCGGTCTATGCATAAAGCGAATAAAAGTTTTTTCAAAGATCCCAAGACAATTCAACTATTCGACCGCTATGCAACCTATAACGGGTCTAATCCGTTTAGTGCGCCGGCAACACTTAATATTATTCAGCATGTTGAATATAATCTTGGCGCATTTATTCTTAAAAAGGGCGTCTATTCACTTGTTGAATCATTATACCGGATAGCGAAGAATAAAGGTGTAAATTTCTTTTTTAATAGCAAGGTAACACAAATAATACATGATAATTATGTTATTAAAGGATTACTGGTTAACAGAAGTGGAATACATGAAAAAAAGGATTATGAAATTGTTATTACTAATGCTGATGTAAATTATACGTACAATAATTTACTGAAGGATTCAGTTTCAAAATCTGCAGCACGATATTCTAAATTGGAGCCTTCAAGTTCAGCACTTGTATTTTACTGGGGTGTAAAAGGAGAACATGATAATCTGGAAGTACATAATATTTTATTCTCAGAAGATTACAGGAATGAATTTAAGGATTTGTTCGAAAGAAATATCTGTCCCGATGACCCGACAGTATATATCTACATATCATCAAAATTTAATAGTAGTGATGCCCCCGAAGGTAGTGAAAACTGGTATGTGATGATAAATGCACCTTACATTAAGAATCAGAACTGGAAATTGGAAATTGAAAAGAGCCGTAATAATATTTTAAAGAAAATAAATGACGCTCTTGGAATTGATATCGAAAGTAAAATTGTATTCGAAAAAGTTCTTACACCGGAAATGATTGAAGATAAAACAAGCAGCTTCAGGGGAAGTCTGTATGGAATTTCATCGAATGGAAAGAGTGCAGCATTTGTAAGACAGAAAATCCGTTCAAAAGAATATAGCGGATTATACTTTTGCGGAGGAAGCGCTCATCCCGGCGGCGGTATTCCTTTAGTAATTCTATCCGGCAAACTTGCTGCAGAAGCAATTATAAATTCATAATTCAGATTTAAATTCCTAATAAATTTTTATTGGTTTATATTTCCGTAAGTATCCTAAGCTATTTATGATAAAAGCCGATCATAAGAAATATGCAAGATGGTTGTTCATTCCTTATATGAATAATCTGCTTAGAAAGAATTTCAGCCATTTCTACCTTGTGAATGATTTCCCTGAAATTCCCGAAGATCAGGGACTAATAATTACACCTAACCATATTAGCTGGTGGG
>JBBIHP010000110.1:0-8722 GCA_037446915.1 Ignavibacteria bacterium | reverse complement strand
GCACAATAGTATGTCCTTATGGAAGACTTCAGGGCGTTATGCTCGATCAAAACTCAGTTGTAATTCATTACGATTATAAACGCGGAGAACCAAGAGGTAAAATCAAAAAAAATGACATTCAGAATCTCGGTGATTGTATCGATTGCAATTTATGTGTTGATGTATGTCCAACAGGAATTGACATCCGGAACGGTACTCAACTTGAGTGCGTAAACTGTACGGCTTGCATTGATGCTTGCAACGAAGTGATGGATAAAGTTAAACGTCCGCGCGGATTGATACGTTATGCATCAAAAAATCAGATTGAAAGCGGTAACCAATCGTTATTTACACCAAGAGCCGTAGGTTATACCTTTGTTCTGTTTGTATTAACAGTGCTTATTTTATTAATGCTTATTAACAGGGCTCCCGTTGAATTAAGTATTTTAAGAACACCCGGATTGATGTTTCAGGAGCAGCCGGATAATAAAATAAGCAATATTTACGATCTTAAAATTGTGAATAAAACATTTAATCGCTTACCGGCTTACCTGGAACTTGAAAATATCGATGGCGAAATTAAATTGATTGGGAACGAATTAAACGTTGAACCTCAAGGTGTTTCGGAAGCAAAATTTCTTGTTATACTTCCTAAGAGCATACTTAAAAGTATGAAAACACCTCTGCAGATTGCTGTTAAATCCAACAATAAAGTACTTGACGTAATTCAAACATCTTTCCTAGGAAAAGTAAAATGAAAATTTCGTGGGGAACAAAAATAGCCGCAACCTATATTCTCTTTGTTATTGGTGTGTTAATTATGGTCTTTGTGTTTATGAATCAGGATGTTCCACTTGTTACTGATAATTATTATGCAAAAGGATTAGAATATCAAAACCGGATTGATATAATTAGCAGGACAAATCAGTTAGAGGAACAACTTCAAATAATAAATCAACAATCATCCGTAAAATTTATTTTCCCAAATCAATTTGATTATAATTCAATTGCCGGAACAATTCACTTTTACAGACCAAGTGATCCTGCTAAAGATTTCGCTCTTAATATCTCCGCAGACACATCGCGCACTCAAATTGTATCTACCAATAAATTTATAAAAGGTGTGTGGAAGGTTAAAGTCGATTGGAAAGTAAATGGAATTACCTTTTACAATGAAAAAATTTTGATGGTGAATTGATGGAAATTTGGACAGGATTTATAGTAGGTCTGTTTGGCAGCTTACACTGTATTGGAATGTGCGGACCAATTGTTCTTGCATTACCTGTTATTGGAGATTCTCAATTAAAAATATTTGCTGGAAGAGTTATTTACAATCTGGGTAGAATTTTTACTTACACTTTAATGGGTGCTTTGTTCGGTTTATTCGGCAGCCGGCTTGTTCTATTTGGTTTACAACAGGATTTATCAATAGCATTTGGAGTAATAATACTTGTCTATGTTTTAACTCCAGGAAAAATAAAAGCCGGGGTTGCAAATACATTTATTTATAGAGAAACCACAAATTTTATCAAATCAAAATTCTCGTTGATGATTTCAAAAAAATCGAACTCATCATTATTTACTATTGGTGCCTTAAATGGACTCCTACCATGCGGATTTGTTTATGTTGGTATTGCTGGTGCAGTCTCGACCGTTGATTGGATATCCGGTGCACTTTACATGGCAATGTTCGGACTTGGAACATTTCCTGTTATGCTTGCTACTGCGATGTTCGGAAAAATTATCAATGTTAATTTTAAGAGGAAGGTTAATAAACTAATTCCGGTTTTTGCGGTATTGCTTGCACTAATCTTTATTCTACGTGGATTGAATCTCGGCATTCCATATCTTAGTCCTAAATTTCAAAAAACTATAATTGAGCAGCCGGAGTCGTGCCATTGAAATGTTCGCCGAATATTTCGGGAATGCGCTTTATATAATCTGCTACTTCCGGTTTACTGATTTTAATTGCTGCTTTATCAAGACAGAACCATTTTCTAATTCTAAAAAAATCTTCTTCCCAGCTGGATAGTTCTTCTTTTACAAGCATGGAATATACTTTTACATTACACGTACCTCCCCACTTATCGTATTTATATTCTCCAATTAAAAGATCGCTTACAACACCATCTACACCTGCTTCTTCAACTGCTTCTTTTCTCGCTGACTCGTAAGGTGTTAATCCATTTTCAATTATTCCTTTTGGAATTATCCATTTTCCATTGCGCGATTTGATTAACAGTATCTTAATACCTTTCTTATCATTTTTGAAAGGGATTACTGCCGACTGATTAAATATATCCGATGGGTAGTTAAACATAATCACATGAAATTATTTTTGCCTGAATCAAAATAAATATTTTTGTTCTATTAATTGATAAATATTAAAAAAACATGAAACAAGAATGCTATATTTTTTTATAATGTGATATAATTAATTAGACTCTTATCCGGAATTTCTTAAATTTATGCAGTTAATAAAATATTTGAGATGAATAATAATTTACTAGAAAAAGCCAAAGAGTATGTTCTCTCAATTCTCTATGAGAAATCATCACAAGAACATGTCTATCACGATGTAAGTCATACCCAGGAAGTAATTTTCTCCAGCAGAGTAATCGGTCAAGCCGAAAATCTTACAGATTCCGATTTAGAAATTGTTCAATTAGTTGCGTGCTTTCACGATTTAGGATATGTCGACATTTCCGATGGTCATGAAGAAAAGAGCGCTGAATATGCAGCGGAATTTCTGAAAAAAGAAAATTATACGCCGGATAAGATTGATAAAGTTTGCAATTGCATTCTTGCCACAAAAGTACCGCAAAAGCCGAAGAATATTTTAGAAGAAGTTATTTGCGATGCGGATCTTTCGCATCTGGGTAAAAAGAATTTTACTAACAGGAATGATTTGTTCCGGCTGGAATTTGAATTTCATTTCGGCAGATCCCTTTCCGAAAAGGAATGGCTTGAGAAGAGTATTGAATTTATTTCTTCGCATCGTTTTTTTACTAATTATGCACAACAAATGTTCGAGCCGCTTAAATTAAAGCACCTGGAGGAGATGAAACGAATTCTGGAAAACATGAAATCCGGTACTAAATGAAAACTCTATACCTAATACGCCATGCAAAATCGAGCTGGGATAATGAAGGAATAACCGACTTTAATAGACCGCTAAACAAACGCGGAAATAGAGACGCCCCTTTTATGGCTTTGCTTCTTAAAAATGAAAAGGTTCTACCCGATCTTATTATTTCTAGTCCGGCAGTTCGTGCTATAAGCACAGCAGAAATTTTTGCAGAAGAATTAAATTATAAACCGGAAAAAATTCTATCGGAAAAATCACTTTACCTTTGCGGTATTAAAGAACTTGAAGCGATTGTGCAGAGTATTCCCGATACGAATAAAATTGTTTTTTTGTTCGGACATAATCCGGCTATAACCCACTATGCTAATCACCTTGGTAATAAATTTATAACAAATATTCCAACATGTGGAATTGTTGGGATAGAGTTTAAAGAGAAAAGCTGGCGCGAAGTTGAAAGAAGTAAAGGGAAAACATTCCGGTTTGAATTCCCCAAGAAATATTTTGACTGAATTACTTTACAAGTTTTGATACTGCCTTAAACTGATCCGTTCCGCAAACCTCCAGCAATTCAAAAAGAACAGATTCTGTTAGTGTAACTTCCGAACCACTAGAACGCAATCTGTTAATTGCAATGTTAAAGTCGAACTCGCGTCTCGATGAGACCGCATCAGCTGCAACATGAACTTGAAAACCATTTGCAATTAGGTCTAAAGCAGTCTGCATTACACATACATGCGATTCAACACCGCATAAAACAACCTGCTCAATATTTCTGTTTTTAAGCTCATTAAATAATCCGGGGGCACCGGAACAACTGAAGCTCATCTTTTCAATTGCCTGAGCATCCTCCAATGCTTCTTTAATCTGGGTTGAAGTTGGACCCAAACCCTTAGGATATTGCTCTGTAAAATAAACCGGTAAACCGAGTGTCTTAAAACCTTTTATTAGCTTAATAGAATTTTGAACAACTCTTTCGTATTCGAATATTACAGGTAGAATTCTTTCCTGTATATCAATTACAAGTAAAGCAGATTTATTCTTGTTCAAAACTTTTGGATGATGATTCATAGTCTATTTCCAATATTTATGTAGGGACGGGGCATGCCCCGTCCACTACTGTTTCTGTGGTTTTATAATTGTTTATGTATTCATTTTAAAATTTTTCAAGCATCTGAAAAACAACCATGCCGGGAAAGGACATGTCCTATCCCTAAATAAAGGTAAATTTATAATTCCAATTCTTGTTTCTGTACAGGTTACCCTAATACAGGATTTGTATTAAGCAACCGGTTTCTTTTTTCTACTTTTGGGGTAAGTTGAGATTATTGCTCTCAAAACCGAATTAACTTTTTCTGCTGAATCAAAAACTTGTGCAACATCGTCATCAATTTTAACTATTATTTGTTTTTCAGAATCAATGAATCGGTTTGGCTTTGCTTTTTTATAGTCAAAATTATATTCGGCAAGCATTTCTGAAACTATCCCCTTAGATTTTGTTTTCTTCATAATCTTTTTTTTCATTTTTCGTTGCCAATCTAGCACTTATTATTCTAATAATATTTCTATATCGTTCAACAAAAACAACTATTAATAATCTGTTTTTTGTTGAATGACCAATAATTATTTCTCTTTTTTCTTTTAATGAATGTAACTCATCATCAAATATTCTCGCTAAAGGATCAAAGAAAACTGTTTTTGCTTCATTGAATGTAATTCCGTGTTTCTTAAAATTAACTTTTTCCTTTACTCTATTCCATTCGAATATCAATTCCATATCATAATTCCAATTCTTGCTGTAGTTTTTTTTATCCTTTTGAACTACTGATAAAAAATATTATTCACTTTTGGAAGTTTAGGTAATTCATTTTAATTGACAGGTTGTTAAAAATTATTTCAACTTAGCACATTTTGCTATAAGAAAATAGAGAAAGAACCTTGTATAATTTTACACAAGAATTTTTTCTAACTCCAAAAATTAATCATCATACTACACTTTTCATTCTAAATTTTCAATTCTCCATTTTAAATTCTCAATTAGTAAATAGGATTCATGCCATACTTACCGCACGAGTACATCATAAGAATTGAGGCGACATCAATCGCAGCACGTTTTTCATCGTCTTCGTGAACAATAAGGTCATATACATCTGCAACAAATTTCATATTGGTTAATATTTTTTTCAATTCGGAGTAAGTCGGCTCCCCATTCCATTGTTCAACTCGTTTAATCAGGTTCTTTTCGTTACGTCTTAAAAATTCCGAGAAGGTTATGAAGTTAAAACTGAGTTTTGTTCGCGGGTTGCAGATATTTATCAGGTCGTTGGTATATTGATCGAACTTATTAGCAAGGTCTTCGTTCTTATCATACATTAAATACTTTGCTTTTATAGTTGTAAATTTTGCACGCGTTGTAACTTTAAATTTTGGAATGAGCGCATAACCATCAAAACTTCTTATTCCAGTTCCCTTCTCAATATATTTCCATCTTCTCAATAATTGATTGGAAGTTTGAACAGAAACAACTTTATCGAGTTCGCTATCGATTACAACAAACTTTCCTTTCTGGTAGCTTACAACTGTAGTCCAGTGTTCCCAATTTTTAACACTAAGAATACACGGATGACCTTTCTTCAATTCATTAACAAGCATTCTTCTTGCATCATCAGGATTACTGGACTGAAAATGTTTCATCTTACAATCGAAGCGGCGTGCAGCTCTTGCAAGACCAAATTCATCTGTTCCAGCCCACCATGTACTTCCGGCAATAATTCCAATTTGATCTTCGTCCTTGAAAATTCCTAACATTACAAGTGCGTGCTTCAATGCGAATGGTCCGCATTGATATTTGTTTGGTTGAGGATAAAAACTCATTTCAACTTACCCCATCAGATTGAGTGCAAAAATAGTAAAACTTTTGAAATGCAAAACAGAATTGTTTACCTTTGTAAAAAAAATTTGAGCCAAAGTGAAAGTAGTAGTCCTTTATAACGAGCCAATCCAGGTTAAGACCAAAAAAGTAAAAAAACCGAGTGATGGAGACCTCAATTTTGACCCTGTTTTCAGCTTACAGGAGATAAATCCAATAGAGGAATTCGAGCAAATTGCAGCTTCTCTAAGGAAATTCGGTTACGACGCTTATACGCTTAATATAAGTGACGAATTGCAGCTTTTCTTCAAAGATATCGATAAGAATAAGCCGGATGTAATATTCAATTTTGTAGAGCTTTTTAATGATCAGCCGCGGCTCGAGATGAATTTTACCGGATTATTAGAGCTTCTTAAAATTCCATACACCGGCGCACCGCCAATGGCACTTGGAACTTGCCAGAATAAAACGTTAACTAAAAGAATTTTGCGAGCTGCCGGAATTAGAACTCCAAGGTTCAAAATAATTAAACACATGACGGAATCGTTCCGGACAGGTTTGAAATATCCATTAATCGTTAAACCGGCATGGGAAGACGCGAGTGTTGGAATCGACAACAATTCCATTGTAAATAATCTTGATGAATTGAAAAAGAGGGTTGATTATGTAATTACTTCCTTTAAGCAGCCGGCATTGATAGAAGAGTTTATACTGGGACGTGAATTAAATGTTGCGGTCTTCGGTGATAAGAATCCTGTTGTTTTACCGATTAGCGAAATTGATTTTTCCGAACTACCGGATCATCTTCACCCGATTGTAAGTTTTCAGGCAAAGTGGGATCCTCTGCATGAAGCATATCATAAGACAATCCCGATCTGTCCGGCTATTTTACCAAAGAGGATTCAAAAGCAAGCGGAGAAAATGGCTTTGTTATGTTTTAGAACGATGGGTGTTCGTGATTACTCACGTGTTGATATGCGACTCTCTAAAGCGGATAACAAACTTTATGTGCTAGAGGTTAATCCTAATCCCGATTTAACTGAAGATGCAGGATTTATGCGTTCGGCAAATCATGCTGGTTACGATTATGCAACGACACTAAAAATGATTGTTGATTTTGCTTATGAGAGAGGTAAAGGCGAACATTCGAGTGGTGAGACTAATAATTAATAAATTACGATTCAATTCCCTTTCTGGCTAAAACACCTTTCTGGTAATAATGTTTTACTTCCGCCATTTCGGTTACAAGGTCTGCTGCGTCAATTAATTCTTGCGGACAATATCTTCCGGTTAGAATCAACTCAACATTTTCCGGTTTTGATTTAACAAATTCAAGGATATCATTTGTAGAAAAAAGTTTGAAGTAGATTGCAACACAGATTTCATCAAGAATTATTAAATCATATTTACCGCTCAGCATTTTTTCTTTTGCATCTTTCAAACCGTTAATAGCTTTCGTAATTTCATCTGCGGGAGGTAATTCTCTTTTATACACATAATCATCTTTACCGCATTGAACAACTTCAATCCATTCATTCAATTTACCCAGCGTTTTAATTTCATTGTAAGGATATTCTTTCATGAATTGAATTATGAAAGTTTTCATTCCATATCCGGCAGCACGAACCGCCTGACCGATAGCCGCCGTTGTTTTTCCCTTGCCATTACCGGTATAAATTTGAGTGTAACCCTTATTCAATTTTTCCATGCTCTTTTTTTCTCTGATCTATTTTTTTCAACACTTCATTTTTTTCATAATCGGTAAGATTAATCCAGTCAATTATTTCTTTAATTGATCTAAAACACCCCAGACAAATATCAGTTCCGTGAGGAACAAAACAATTATTTGTGCATGGCGACTGCACGATATTATCCATATAAATCCTTTAATTCTCTTAACACATTTCATAGCTAAATATAATTTTTATCAAAAAAGTTTCAAAACAATAAAAAAACAATTCTTATTTTAGGAATGAATTGAAACTATTTAATGAAAATACAATGGAAAAGAAAATTAACCTCTTTCTTACAGGGACAGGAAATGTAGGTAAATCATTAATTGAATTGATTTCTCAAAAGAACCTGTATCAAGCTTCCGGTAATAAGTTTAGAATACGAATTATTGGTATTGCAAACCGGTCTAAAATGTATTTTTCCAGAATGGGACTTAATGCAAATAAATGGAAATTGTTACTCACAAAAGGTAAAACTACTAATTTGGATTTATTCATAGAGACAATGAAGCATTACAATTTGCCCAACACAATTTTTGTTGATTGTACGGATGGAAATGAGATAAGCCGTTATTACAAAGCTATTCTAAAGCAATTTCCAATAGTAGCATCCAACAAGTCATCAAACTCCGGCAGTTACAAAAATTATTCGGCTATTAGAGATACAATTAAAAAGTACAATACAGATTTCCGTTATTCTGCTAATGTTGGTGTGGGACTGCCATCGATCGATATAATAAATTCATTTTTATCTGGTGGAGATAAAATAACCACTATTGAAGGATTATTTTCAAGCACAATGAATTACTTGCTCGATAAACTTTTAACAACCGATAAACCATTCAGCCGTTTATTAGTGGAGGCGAAAGAGAAGGGATTAACCGAACCCGATCCGCGAAACGATCTTAATGGAATTGATACCGCACGGAAAATTTTAATACTTGCAAGAGAATCCGGCGCTAAAATCGAAATGAACGATATCAAAATTGAAAACCTTGTCCCGGTAATTTTGCGCAATATTAAATCACTGGATAAATTTTGCGACAGCATTAAAAT
>JBBIHP010000109.1:0-8951 GCA_037446915.1 Ignavibacteria bacterium | reverse complement strand
AAAATAATTTTTAACATACTTATATTCTTTAAGAATTGTTTGCACTAATTGCTTCAACGCACCAGTTCCTTTACCGTGGAGTATTTCAACACGGTCAAGACCATTCATATTAGAGCTATCAAGAAATTTAAGTATATCCAGTTCTGCTTCATCAGCTCTCTTTCCTCTAATATCAAGACGATAGTTTTGATCGGTCATAATATCATGTTTAAAATATTTCAGCGATTCATTCTCCTGTTTTTTAGCAGGTTGCAATTCAGAATACCGGGCTTTAATTTTTAGAGAGCCAATTGTAAGAACCGCTTTATCTTTTTCAATATTTATTTCCTCTATTACGCCGGCAGAATTAGTATCCTTTATTGAAGCATAATCACCAACTTTAAGCTGATGAATTTTATCCTGAACAATATTTTCTTTCTTAAATACTTTTTTTGCTTCTTCTTTTAGATACTTAATAGATTCTTTTTCTTTTTTAATTACTTCCTTGTTTGCATTAGATTCACGGATATTTTTTATAGCATTTTCTATTTTTTTATTTATATCCAGTAGATACAATTCTGCTTTTTCTCTTGTCTGATCAAGAATTTCTTTTTTCTGTTTTTCTAATTTATCAATCTTATCCTGGTATAGGTTTGTAAGCCCTTTCAAGCGTGCATTTTCAATTTCAAGACGGTTTAACTGATCTTTCAGCACCTTCGATTTTATCTCGAGGTTTGCTAAAAAGTCCTCGATTTTTGTTTTATCAATATCGAGATACTGTTTGGATAAATCAATAAATTTTGTATCAAAACCTATTCTGCCGGCAACTTCAAATGCATAACTTGAACCGGGTATTCCCTGGTTAAATCGGTATGTAGGCTTTAGATTCTCGGTATCGAATTCCATAGATGCATTCTGAAAATTATCTAACTGGTTAGCAACTATTTTAAGTGCACCGTGATGCGTTGTTGCAACAACCCTGGCTCCTTTATCACGTAAAGTAATTAAAATTCCGGCTGCAATAGCAGAACCTTCTGTGGGGTCTGTTCCTGTTCCAACTTCATCAATTAAGACAAGAGAATACTTGTCCGAACTATCAATTATTTTCTTAATATTAGTTAAGTGAGAACTAAATGTACTCAATTCATCTTCTATTGATTGAGCATCACCTATATCAACCAATACATTATAAAAGAAATGCAGATTGGAATCCGGGTGAACAGGTACAGGTATTCCTGATTGAGCAAGCAGTACTATTAACCCGATTGTTTTTAGAGTAACAGTTTTACCGCCGGCATTAGGACCGGTAATAAGAACAACCAACTCGTCCTTTAATTTAATATTGAGAGGGACAGCATTTTCAAAACCGATTTTTTTAAGTAGAACAGGATGCCTTGCTTCAATGAGTTCAAGTGGTTTTGTAATATCGAAAGTAGGGCTGGCGCCGATTATTTCAATAGAATAATTAGCCCGTGCAAAAATAGAATCGAGTTCTGATATTGAGTCGAGAGATTTTCTAAGATCGTGGCTAACTTCACCAATTTTTATTGTCAGATTTTTTAGAATTTTTTCAATCTCCCTCTTCTCTGCAAAACTGAGAGAGAGAATTTCGTTATTCAGTTCCAGAGTTTCTTCAGGTTCAACATAAACGGTTTGGCCGGTAGCAGATTCAGAGTGAATGAATCCGCGTACGTGACGCTTATGTTCCGATTTAATTGGTAAAACAATTCTTCCATCTCTAAGCGTAATATATTCTTCCTGAACAAGGTAAGAATCACTAAGCTGCTTAAGAAGTTTATTTACCATTTTACGTAGTTGATTTTCTTTCTCGCGAATTTCAATTCTGATTTCTTTAAGCTTTGGTGAAGCGTCATCGCGAATCTCACCGGTTTCTGTAAATACTCTTGATATTTGGTGTTCAAATACTCTATCAACAAATAAACCATCGCGAAACTCAGATAATATAGCAACTGCCGAACCACGGGTTTTTAAAAATTGAGATAACTTTCTTGAGACCTCGGCAAGTTTTAATACTTCCAGTATTTGCCTGGATGGGATTATTGTCCCCTCAATCCTGGAACGTGATAAGATTTCTGTAAGATCAGGGATATATTCAACCGGAGGCAGGTCGTTTTTAATAAGAATTTCTTTTGCTTCTGTTACACGTTTACCGTCTCTTAATGCAAATTCGGCGGAAGTGAATGGGAATAGCTTAAGAATTTTATCTTTACCGTTATCAGTAATACAATAACGTGTAATGTAATTTAGAACTTTACTGAATTCGAGTTTCTCTAATGTTTCCTGGGAAATCATAATTATTTTATTGAATCTTTTTTAGATGAAGAGATTACATCCTTATCTTCAATTATGTTTTTAATAATATCTGCACCTTTTTCTCTTTGTCCCATAACAAGATCAACTGAATAAGGGATAAGATTGTAAACTGATTTATAGAGCAATGAATTATTACCGGTAGTTTTATCGGGGAAACTGAATATTTTAAGGAATAAAAATAATGCGCTAAGGAAAAAAATAATTTGAATTACTCCAATAATTCCGCCAATAAACTGATTGATAAAGAGGTTTATTTTATCGGATGGATGGACAAGACGTTTTATAATTGAAGCAATCAAAATGGTTATTAGGAATATTAATATTCCGGCAATAACGTTAGAGAAATATTCGTCTTTGTTAAAAACGGGTTGAAGTATTTCTCCAAGATCATCGGCAAATTTATATGCAAGAATAATAGCTGCTATAAGACCAATCAAACCAATTATTTTTCTTATTAATCCGTCTTTAAAGCCAAGAATGAAGCCAATTATTGCTGCAATAAAAATTATATAATCAATGTAATTCAATTACCGCTCAATATTTTTTCTACAATTTCTTTAATAATTTTTCCATCGGCTTTACCTTTAAGGTTTTTTGCTGCTAAGGGCATAAGCTTTGGAAAATCCTCTTTTATTTTAGCGTTAATTTCATCGGCCATTTTTTTCACTTCTGCAAATATTTCATCATATGATAGCTGCTTGGGTAGAAATTCTTCGATAATTTTTAATTCTTGCATTTCTTTTTCAGCTAATTCAATTCTATTAGCATTCTGAAACTGTTCAATTGATTCTTTTCTTTTCTTTGCAGCAGAAGTAAGCATTTTAATTTCATCATCCGGGGTAAGTTCTTTAGAGCTTCCGCTTTTTTCAAATTCAAGTATTAGAGTACGAATAGAGCGGATAGTTTCCAGTCTTAGTTTATCGCCTGACTTCATAGCGGACTTAAGTTCATCATTAATTTTCTCTTTAAGACTCATATAATCCTCAAAAAAAAAGGTAGGCTATTATTCAATAACCTACCTTCAATTCATAAAAAAGTACTTTTATATTTTAAGAAGAGTGGAATAATTAATTCTAAGGCAAGAAGCTTTTCTTAATTCTTGCTGAATATCAGTAACAACTCCCATCTGAGAACTTTTATCGATACGAAGGGAAATAATTACATTTGGAAGAGCCACTCTTTTAGCATACATAATTTTCTGAATTTCATTTAATTGGGTTAAACTATCGTTAACCTGAATTCTTCCATCCTGACCAACCCAGACATAAGAAACCAATCTTTTGTTCTCAATTTTTTCAATAGCTTTTGCTTCCGGAAGTCTGAAACTAACGAGAACATCAACTTCTCTTAATGTAGTTGTAACCATAAAGAATAATAACAGCATGAATACGATGTCAGGTAAAGAAGCAGTAGGAATATTCTGTTTTGTACTGGCTCTCTTTTTTTCAAATTTCATTCTAAAATCCTCTAAATTATTTTTTTATAGCTTCTGGTTCAGCTATACTAATTGTTATAGGTATCTTATCTCTAATTTCTTTCATTTCTTCACTTCTTTCATCAATATCGATAAATCTTTTACCAAGTCTATTTATGGCATATTCTGATCTAACTTGGAAATAAGCATCCTTGATTTGATCGAGCGCCTGAATATACAGGTTGTAATCTGTTTTACGATCCGTTTTAACCGATACAACAAGCTTCTTGTTGGCTGGTTGATCAATCTTGCTTTCGATTCTTGGTTTAAGAGTTTTGGAAATCTGAGGAATAGCAATAATCTCGTTATTGAGTAGAACATCACCGTTTTCATTGATAAGGACTGCTGCTAATCTATCTTTCGAAATCGGAACCAATTCCTGTTGTTCCGGAGGTGTAAATTCAGGTAGTGTAAGTCCAATACCTGTATCCACATCAATAACAGTAGAAACCAAAAAGAATAAAAGAAGCAAGAATGAAATATCAGCCATCGAGCTTGTAGGTATTTCAGCATCCGGCAATTTCTTCTTTTTCAGTGTGATCATTTTTAATCTCTAAATTATTTCTTCTTCATTTCGTAAAGAGCATCGATTAATTCGATAGAACTTTCTTCCATGTCTGCAACGATTCTGTCAATTCTGGAAACAAAGTAGTTGTAGAAAGCTTGAAGAATCATAGCAACAATAAGACCGAATAAAGTAGTTAGCAATGCTACCGAAATACCACCGGCAACAATTGAAGGAGAAATTTGAGCAGCTTCTTTAATAGCATCGAAAGCCTGGATCATACCCTGAACTGTTCCGGTAAAACCGAGCATAGGAGCCAAGCTGATAAACAATGAAATCCAGATTAATCCTCTTTCAAGGAATCCCATTTCAATTGCACCATAGGCCATGATAGCTTTTTCAGCAGCTTCTAAACCTTCGTCTGCTCTTAATAAACCGGCATGGAAAACAGATGCAGCGGAACCTCTGGTATTTTCGCATAATTTAATTGCTTCCTGAACTCCGCCTTTTGTTAATGCGTCTTTTACCTGAACTACAAATTTCTTTGTGTTCATTGTGGCACGAGTTAAAGTAATAAATCTTTCGATTGCAAAACCAAGTCCTACAACCAAGCAAAATAAAATGGGCCACATAAATCCGCCGCCTTCAATAAATTTCTGTTGTAAGTAGCCAATAGTGCTTTGTTCTTGAACCTGGGCTAAAACTAATGATAGTATTCCGGTAATCTCTGCTATTTGCATAAAGAAAAGCCTCCGATATTGTTATTAATTAAAAAATATGTCAAAACTTTCGAATTCTCTAAAAAAGATGTGGGTAACATTAATTAAATGAGGAAAAAAAGTCAATAAATAATTTTTTACTCTTGTTATTAATTAACGCTTATTTATTGGAAAATCTTAACTCAAATATATTACCCGATTTTATTCCGGGGTCATTAAAAATCTCCTGTGCCAATTTACAAATATTTTCTTTTGGAATCAGCATAGTTTTATCTTTTACCCATTCCCTGTTTTCTTGCGAATCGATTATGTAAGGAGCGATTGCATTAACCGATATGTTCTTACCATGATTTTCTAATGCTAATAATTTTGTTAAATAAATAATTCCGTTCTTTGAAATGCTGTATGCACCTTTATTAATTTCAGGATAAACTCCGGATAATGCACTAATCATACATAACGAACCGCCTATTCCCGTTTTGCATAATTGGATAAAATATTTAGCAATTAGAAAGGTGGACGTAAGGTTAATATCAATTATTCTTTGCCAGTCCGATAATGAAGTATCTGCTATTTCACTTCCGCCCCAGTAACCGCCAACAGTATTCAGAAGATAATAAAAATTACTTTCGCTTCGATAAATTTTACTGAAAGTATTTTCGACATTTATTTCTTTTGTAACATCATCGATAAGAATTAAATCGCCGTGTTCATAATCAACTTTTTTGCGGCTTACAAAATAGTAATGATCATAATTTTCTTTTTCCAAAAAGTACTTAGCGGCAAAACTCCCTAAGTTACCTGTTGCGCCAAAGAGCATAAATATTTTTTTCATTTCACTTTTTATCGCCAACTAAAATAAAAGAAGCACCAATGGGAAAATGGTCGCTGTAACCTCCCTGATAACGAATACCGGAATAAGTTGCTAATGGACCGTTCTTCCTGTCCCCTTCTTTTGCAATCATAAATTCAGGTTTAATAATAGTGAATGAATTACATATGTATTCAAGATTCTGTCCATCATTTAGTGAAGGTGAAATTATCATCTGGTCAATCATATTCCAATTGGAACCGAATAAGTAAGATCCTTCACCCTTCTTTTGATTTGAGTAAGAGAGATTTAGCAATTCACCTTCGAACTTTCTGTTTTCGCAATCGAAGTCATTGGCTTTTAACACCTGCATAATTGACTTATTATTTGGCTCGTCATTAAAATCACCCATCATTATTACATTACTGTATTTATCCCTCGCAAAAATTTTATCAACTTCCTTTTTTAATATTCTTGCTGCAGCAACCCTATTAGGTTCGGACTTAACCTCTCCCCCTCTTCTCGACGGCCAGTGATTAACAAAGAAATGAATTAAAGAATTGTCGGCTAATAATTTAAGCGTAACATGAAGTATATAACGGGTTGGTGTTCCGGTTGGAATATTTACCTTAAGTGTATCGATATCAACAATTCCAAATACTTTTCTATCGTATATCAAAGCGGCATCAATTCCTCTTTGGTCAGGTGAATCTCTGTGTGCTATTATGTAATCCCTATCCTTAAATTTATAAACAAGCCATTTAAGAACATTGATATTCTCGACTTCAACAAGACCTAAAACATCTGGACCGCATCCATTATTCATGTAATTAATTACTTTGGCAAGGTTGGTCAATTTTTGCTCATAACGGTCTTCAGTCCATTGATTATTGCTTTCGGGAAGAAAGTCTTCATCATTAGTGTTTGGATCATTAAAAGTATCGAACAGGTTTTCCACGTTCCAGGATGCAACATAGAATGAATTATCATATTCTTTAATCTGGCCGGTTGTTATTGTTACAAATAATAATACAAGGATAAAACTTGATCTGATTGAAATATTCGATTTTAGCATAATGTTTATTGGTTATTGTTATGATGAATAATTATTTTCGTTATAAAATATAATCAAATAAGAGAAGAAAATTACATGCCTGATAAATCGAAGAAAAAGTTTGTAATAATAGACGCCATGGCGCTGGCATACAAAGGATATTACGCATTTATATCCCGCCCCTTAACAACATCCAAAGGTGAACCAACATCAGCAGTTTTTGGATTTATTAGTCAGCTTCTCAAAATTATTGAAGATACAAAACCGGATTACATTGCAGCAGCATTCGATTCAAAAGAAAAAACATTCCGACACGATCGTTACGAAAATTACAAATCTTCAAGGGAAGAGATGCCTGAAGATATGGTTCCTCAGTTACAAAGGATTAAAGAAGTAATTGAAGCGTTTAATATCCCAATTTATATTCTACCCGGCTTTGAAGCAGACGATCTTATAGGTACAGCTGTAAAGCTTGCGGAGAAAAAAGGATTACTCAGTTATGCAATAACACCGGATAAAGATTATATCCAGCTTATCTCATCCAATATCAAAATTATTAAACCGGGAAAGTCTACCGACGAGATTGTAATTATTGATGAGAACAAAGTACGAGAAGAATTCGGATTTGAACCAAAACAAATGATTGATTACCTTGCGCTTGTTGGTGATAGCTCCGATGATATTCCCGGTGTTGCGGGAATTGGTACTAAAACTGCAATACCTCTAATTCAAAGATTCAAATCTCTCGAGAATATTTACAAGAATATTGATGAGATTGAGAAACAAGGAATTATCAACAAACTGAAAGAGAACAAAGAAAATGCATTCCTTTCAAAAGAACTTGCAACTATTCATACAGAAGTACCGTTTGAGTTCAATCTTGATAAAGCTGTTTATGAAAAACCCGATCTGAATAAACTAACTCAATTATTAGTAGAGCTTGAATTCCGTTCTTTCATAAGTAAAATAAAAAAACTTTACATCGAAGAAGAAGCAGAAGAAAAAGAAACTTTTGAGAAGGATGAATCATTTGAAGAACCGGTAAAAGATGAGAGTCTTAAAGTATTTGAGAAAAGCAAAGTAAGATATCAAATGATAAACACATTAAAAGAAGCAGAGGGATTAGCATCCATATTACAAACATCTGATAAATTTGTTTTCGATACAGAGACGGACTCGCTGGATATCTTTAATGTAAATTTAGCCGGCTGCTCATTCTCTATAAATCCTAAAGAAGCTTACTTTGTTGCTGTCAATCCGCATAGAGAATCATCCGGTTTGTTCGTCACCGATCTATCCGGAAGAATTCCTGTAAGTGAATTCATAAGAATATTTAAACCGATTTTTGAGGATAGTAAAACAAAAAAAATATGTCAGAATGGTAAATACGATATTGCAATTTTAAAATCGTATGGTATAGAAGTAAGTAATTTCTATTTCGATACAATGCTTGCAAGTTACGTAATTGATCCAGATCAGAAGCATGGAATGGATGAACTATCAGAACGACTTCTTAGTTATAAACCGATTCCGCTGCTCGATCTTATCGGTTCAAAAAAATCTCCTGAGAAAATATTTGAAGTTGAGCTTGAACGACTTTCCGATTACTCGTGCGAAGATGCCGATATAACTTTCCGATTATATGAATTGTTAAAAGGTATTTTGAAAAAAGATGAATTGGAAAAAGTCGCTTTTGAAATTGAATTCCCTCTTGTCCGGGTTCTTGAAGATATGGAAAGAACAGGTGTTAAAATTGATGTTAATAGTCTTAATGCATTCAGCAAAGATTTACAGATACTGTTGGATAACTATTCACAAGAAATTTTTAAGCAAGCCGGGGATACATTCAATATTAACTCAACCCAGCAGCTTCAAAAAATACTATTCGATAAATTAAAATTACCGCCAACTACAAAAACTAAAACCGGGTATTCAACCGATGTGCGTGCTCTCGAATCCTTAAAAGGTTCTCATCCAATCATTGATACAATTATGGAGTACCGACAGGTTGCTAAACTTAAATCTACTTACGCCGATGCACTTCCGGATTTAATTAATCCCAAAACCGGCAGAGT
>JBBIHP010000108.1:0-8962 GCA_037446915.1 Ignavibacteria bacterium | reverse complement strand
AAATAACAATCGTGATATTAGAAGCTACTACTTAAAATTTTCTATGACTCTCAAGGAAATTGAAGAATTCGATAAAGACTTTAACCCGACTGCCTATTATTATTCTTATGGAAATATTAAAGTTGAACCAAGAGAAATAGGAACTGAAATTGGTATGAAAGATCTTTCCGGGATTATAAGATATAGTTCTGTTAAAAGTAATTCGCCCGGCACTAACAATGTAATTTTCTATCCGCCGTTTCTTAATATAATAATACGAGCCAATAACTCCGGTGAGGATCTCTTTGATGTTACTTTCTTCAGCTCAAGACTTAATAATTCTGCAGAGATTGAAAAGGTTAATGTAGAACCGGCTAATCAGGATTTTCACCAGAATATTCTAAAACTTGCTCATGCGGTTAAATATGGAAAAATAACAAGCCCTGAGTTTGCCGGTGATGAAATTAAAAAATTCTATCCAAAAACAGTTCTGGGTGATGCATACTGGGGCTCTTTCCCCGGTCAACGGTTCATCAGCAAAATCCAGTTGGGCGGGACAAACGGAAGTTTTATTACAGGAGGCAATCTTTCCTACTATGCATTAATCCGGCGCGGGGATAGAAACAATACCTCCTCCGAAATAAATAATTGGGTCAATTATCTTTCTTATGCTCTTGGTAAAAATTATGTAGCTGTAAAAAAATATGATCAGTTTAATTTATTAATCAATGTTTCGTTTATCCCGGTCAATCAGGATTTTAATGCCGACCCTGAAATAGTGGTCATCAAATTAGAAATTACAAAAAATATTTTTGTTGAAGACGGACAGGATGAATTAGTGCTTAATATTTATACACCTCTGTTTGGCTTCTCTAAATATGAGGATTATTGGGTGCCGATGTTAGAAATGTATGACTTTAACTAGTTTATCATTTACCACTAAAATTAAAATGGAGTTAAGAATGTTTACTCGAAAAATAAAATTGTTTCAACTGCTTTTGTTTGTTTTGTTTGTCACTGGCATAAATCAGGTCGTTGCACAGTTTAATGTTGAGATAAATAATAAAAGCAATAGAATTGTTGCTATTCGTATTAATGGAATATTTCAGAATAATCTTGAGCCGGGTACAAATAAAACCTATTATGTAAATGACAAATCGACCATTAATTTTTCTTTAAGTGAAATTGATCCTGAAGTTGTTCAAGCACATCAGAGTGCTGCTTATCAGGGTATTAATTGGAAATATGACTGGACACAATATCAGATGGGTTCAACTTATGTAGAGGGTCCCGGTACTATAAATTTAGTCCCGGCTTTACATAGTGATGGTACTTATAATTGGGTTAAAGAACAGGTTGAACCTTTACATCAGAAATCATATTATTCATCAGAAAATGATTATGATGACGATGATGATGACCTGGTCTGGTATATGGTTATTGGATTAGTCGTAGGAGCACTTATAGCTCTTATTCCAATGTAAAGAAAAAGTATTTCACATAATTAATTATTACGGGTGGATATAAAAATTATTGTATCCACTCGATTTTACCGAACGCTACACCTATTTAATATAAATCAATTGGATGGCTCACAGTTTAACGGAATTTTTGAATACAAAATTCACCAGCTCTATTATTGAAAATAATTAAGGATATATATAGTATTCTATTTCTGTATCATCCGCCGTCTTTTTGGCGGGGACCTTTTGTCCTGAGCTTTCCGAGCATAGCGAGGAATAGTCGAAGGATAAGCATCCAATCAACCATCCTCCGCCTTCCGATTACTCTTTACAGATCACATTTTACCTTTTACTCTCTGTAACCTATCACTTCCTTTAACAAAGAACCAAGAACAACTTCCCCATAACCATCCAATCTGTTTTATAGTTACTTTCAGCGGTTGTTCCTTAAACCCTGTAGCCTCCCGATCCTTCCATTTATCGGTTTAAATTCTTAACTTCGATCTATGAAAAACTTTTCATTAACTGGAGTTGCCGGTTACATCGCTCCACGGCACTTAAAAGCAATTAAAGATACTGGTAATAATCTGATTGCTGCACTCGATCCCCACGATTCAGTCGGCATTCTGGACCAATATTTTCCTGAAACGGCTTTCTTTACAGAATTTGAACGCTTCGACCGTCATATTGAAATGATGAAGCGGAGGGATAAAAAATTTAACTTAGATTATGTTTCTATCTGTTCACCTAATCATCTTCACGATGCACATATAAGATTTTCTCTGCGGATTGGAGCTGATGCTATTTGCGAAAAACCTCTTGTACTTAATCCATGGAATCTTGATGCTCTCGAATTACTCGAAAAAGAATTCGGAAGAAAAATCTATACAGTTCTTCAACTCCGTCTTCATCCTTCATTGATAGAACTTAGAAAACAAATAAATCTATCTCAAGCATCAAGTATCAAGCATCAAGTATCACTTAATTACATTACATCCCGTGGACTCTGGTATAACTTTTCCTGGAAAGGGGATATTCAGAAGTCGGGCGGAATTGCAACAAACATCGGGATTCATTTCTTTGATCTATTGATCTGGCTTTTTGGTCAACCGGACCAATTTGAACTTACTACTGCACAAGAAAATAAAATGGGCGGTAATCTTTCTCTTAAAAATGCTGATGTTGATTGGTTTCTTTCGATCGATAAAAATGATTTACCCGAGGAAGTAATAAAAAGTAATAAAAGAACTTTCCGTTCGATTCAGATTGATGGTCAAGAGATTGAATTTACAGAAGGATTCACTGACCTCCATACTGAAGTCTATAAAAATATTTTATCCGGCGGAGGATTTGGAATTGAAGAGAGTCGCCCTTCGATAGAGTTGGTTCAAAAAATAAGAGAGAAGGCAAAGAAATTAATTAATCAGTGATATTGGGAAGCAAGCTTTAGTTTGCAAAACGATTCTATTTATATGGTGTAGTGGATTAATGGAATAATGATTGACATGAGGGGGAAAAAATGATAGATATTTTAAGAAGAAATCTTAACCGCGGTTATATGAAGTTGGAAGTATGGAATGATGCGGTTAGTTTGTTTGAGCTTGTTTATGGTAATCTTGCAGCTATTCATATCGATCTTAAAAGTGGAAGTCAGATAATTGATTCTGCGCAATCGGTTTCAGCAAATATTGCAGAGGGTTATTGTAGAAAATCAATAAATGAATATCTTTATTTCTTAAATGTTGCTTTAGGATCTCTTGGTCAATTAATGACCCGATTAATCGGTCTTCATATTGTTAATATTATCAGTAATGAACAATTTTCTAAAATCGATGAATGTCATTACAAGGTTGAGAATAAATTATTAGCTTTAGTAAAACCATTAAATCGAAAACGTCAATCAGGTAATTGGCAGGAAATTATTGATTTATAGACTTTCCATTATTCCAATATTCCAGGAGAAATTAGATTATGAACTCACAATACTTCGTTCACGAATCATCCTACATCGATGACAATGTAGAAATTGGAGAGGGTACTAAAATCTGGCACTTTTCACATGTTCAATCAGGCGCATCAATTGGAAAAAACTGTGTGTTGGGTCAAAATGTTAACGTTGGTAATAATGTTGTTATTGGTAATTATGTAAAGATTCAAAATAATGTTTCTGTCTACGAAGGTGTAACATTAGAGGACTATGTATTCTGCGGACCATCGATGGTTTTTACAAACATAATTGACCCACGAAGTAAATATCCACAGGTCGGTTCAAAATTCTATATCAAAACATTGGTTAAAGAAGGAGCTTCCATCGGTGCTAATGCAACTATTGTTTGTGGAATTACTATTGGTAAATATGCATTTATTGGTGCAGGTGCTGTAGTAACTAAAAACATCCCAGATTATGCTCTTGTAATTGGAAACCCGGCTCGTATTGTCGGTTGGATGAGTGAAGCCGGTCAACACCTTAATTTCGATAAGAATGGATTGGCTATATGTCCTAAATCAAACCGGAAATATAAACTTGAGAATAATATTGTTTTGGATGTGACAGAATAGCGAGGATGAATTTTTTATAAATGGAACATGTATTTGTTGAAGTTCATGTCTGTTAATTTGTTGAAGTGAGGAATTGTTGAACTGGAACTGATATTTGTTAAACAAAATAATAAGAAGGGGGGAAAATGGAATATCAATTCCCGTTTGAAAAATTGAGAGTATGGCAAAATTCAAGAGAACTTGTATCTAAAATCTATTCTATCACCAGCGCTTTTCCAAAAGAAGAAAAATATTGTCTTACCGATCAGTTGCGCAGATGCGCAATTTCAATAGCATCAAACCTCGCAGAAGGATCTTCAAGGACTTCCTCGAAAGATAAAGCCCATTTTACAAATCTGGCTTATGGCAGTCTAATGGAATTATTAAATCAAATCTATCTGGCCAATGATTTAAATTATCTTAATGAAGTCATTTTATTGGAATTAAAAAATAAAGTGTATGAAATATCTAATCAATTAAATTCATTACGAAAAAGTCAGCTGAATATATAATTAAATCAACAATGAAACGATTCAACAATACAACAATTCAACATTTTCCCAATTCAACACCTCAACATTTTCCCAATTCAACGATTCAACATTTCCACACCTCAACACCTCGCCATCTCCCATACCAATATTTTCTCAATTAGTCTTTTCTCTTACTAAGAACATTTCTTAAATTTGCGCACAAAAAACTCGGGACTTACAGATGGGTAGAATATTCGAAACCAGAAAACATAAAATGTTTGCACGCTTTGCTAAGATGTCCAAAGCGTTCAATCGTGTTAGAAAAGATATTGAAATTGCTGTCAAAGCCGGCGGTCCGGATCCAAAGGCAAATTCCAAACTCCGTATAGCAATTCAAAATGCTAAGTCGGTTAATATGCCAAAGGATAAAGTTGAATCGGCGATTAAACGCGCTTCATCTAAAGATACAACCGGATATCAGGAAATTACATACGAAGGTTATGCTCCTCATGGAGTAGGGATATTGGTCGAATGTGCTACTGATAATCCTACACGAACAGTTGCCAACGTTCGGCATTACTTCAGAAAGCATGAAGGTTCTTTAGGAAGTGCTGGTTCTATTGCTTTTATGTTTGAACGGAAAGGTCTTTTTAAGATTAGTAAAGAAAAAATAACCGATCTTGATTCTCTCGAATTAGAATTAATTGATTCCGGTCTGGATGATTTCTCATACGACGAACAGTACGTTTATATCTATACTTCATTCCAGGAGTATGGAAGTATGCAGAAAGCTCTCGAAGAACGCGACCTCGAAATTCTTTCTACAGAATTGACTTACATTCCTACAACTACAAAAGAATTATCCGGTGAAGAGTTAAAAGAAGTTAATGATTTAATTGAAGCCCTTGAAGATGACGATGATGTTCAATCAGTTTACAGCACGTTGCAATGATTGTTTAGCCTCAATTCAGAATTCCTGAAATTAACTATTGGTTGCCAGCAATCGGTAACGAGTTATTCGTAACAGGTAATTAGTAACGGGTAACGGGTGATAAGTAACGAGTTTAATTGTTGAGATGTTCAATTGCTGAAATGATACTAAGTAAACAAATCCTCAGTTCAACGCTTCTGCAATTCAACAATTCCACACTTCCTCAATTCAACTCTTCAACAACTTAACGCTTCAACATTTCCACAATTCAACCCTTCAACAATTCAACCCGTAACCTCTTCATCAATTTAACAATTCCTCAATTCATTCCATCTTTCCGTTATTAAATACTTGCCATTACAAAATAGACACCTCAGTCTTTATTTTAGTTATCAATATTTCTATCTTGTTAAGCAAGTTTTTGCAATTTTCTTAATAATAAGATTTGCTATGTCCCTTTTCTAAAAATCTTACTATCAGGTCTAAGAAAACCTTGAAATTATGCCCAATTAAACGATTAAGTTCTATTATGGATGGCAGGATTCTTGTAAATACTAATCAGTTTTAAAGTGATTTATTAACCAAGAACCAATAACAAAGAACCAAGAACTAAGAACTAAGGACTAAGAACTAAGAACTAAATAAATAAGGTGTTTAATGGAACGAAAAAAAATAACAATTGATGGAAATGAAGCTGCCGCCTCGGTTGCATACAGATTAAGTGAGGTGATAGCAATCTATCCTATTACCCCTTCCTCTACAATGGGGGAAATGTCCGATGCATGGTCTGCAGAAGGCAAAAAAAATATCTGGGGAACAGTCCCTTCTGTAACAGAAATGCAAAGCGAAGGAGGAGCTGCTGGTGCTGTTCACGGTTCTCTTCAAAGCGGTGCTCTTACTACAACTTTTACTGCTTCACAGGGACTCTTACTAATGATCCCTAACATGTACAAAATTGCAGGTGAACTTACGCCGACAGTATTTCATGTTAGTGCCCGTTCATTAGCCGCTGCAGCACTTTCAATTTTTGGCGACCACAGTGACGTGATGTCTACAAGACAAACTGGATATGGATTAATTTGTTCAAATTCTGTTCAGGAAGTTATGGATACTGCGCTAATTGCTCACAAAGCTTCACTCGAATCTAGAATTCCTTTTGTTCATTTCTTTGATGGATTCAGAACTTCTTCGGAAGTAATGAAGATTGAAGAATTAACCGATGAAGATCTTAGAACAATGATTGATCCGAAATCAATAACTGAGTTTAAGAAGAGAGCTCTAAATCCGGAAAATCCTTTTATTCGTGGAACAGCCCAAAACCCGGACGTTTATTTCCAGGGAAGAGAAACAGTTAACAAGTTTTATAATGAATGTCCTGATATAGTTGAAAATGCAATGAATCAATTTGCCAAGATAACGGGTCGTCAATATAAGTTGTTTGATTATTACGGTGCGCCAGATGCGAAACGTGTAATCGTGATCATGGGTTCTGGTGCAGAAACTGCTCAGGAAACAGTTGATTATTTAACTCAAAGAATGGAAGAAAAAGTCGGTATTGTTAAAGTTAGATTATACAGACCCTTCTCAGCAAAACACTTATTAGCAGCAATACCGAAAACCGTTGAAAAGATTGCTGTCCTCGATAGAACCAAAGAACCCGGTTCACTTGGTGAACCACTCCATCTTGATGTTGTTACAGCAATTACAGAAGCAATGTCATCCGGCAATCCTCCGTTTGCTAAAATGCCTAAAATCATCGGCGGCAGATACGGTCTATCATCAAAAGAATTTACTCCTTCATTGGTTAAAGCTGCTTTCGATAACCTGAAATTAGATGAACCGAAAAATCATTTTACAGTTGGAATAAATGACGATGTAACTAATACAAGTCTTGATTACGATCAGAAATTTATGACCGACCCTGATAATGTAGTTCGTTGTTTATTCTTCGGACTTGGTGCAGATGGAACGGTTGGAGCCAATAAAAACTCTATTAAAATTATTGGTGAAGAAACTGATAACTTTGCACAGGGTTATTTTGTTTATGATTCGAAAAAATCCGGCTCCACTACAATATCACATTTAAGATTTGGACCTCAACCGATTCATTCAACCTACTTAATTCAAAGTGCCCGATTTGTAGGATGCCACTCATTCGGACTTATGGAAAAATTTGATGTGCTGGAAAAAATTGAGATCGGAGGAACATTCCTAATTAATTCTCCATTCAGTAAAGATGAAACATGGGATCGTTTACCTCGAAATGTTCAGCAGCAGATTATTGATAAAAAATTAAAAGTGTATGCAATAGATGGATATGCTGTAGCTAATGCTACCGGAATGGGCGGAAGAGTAAATACAATTATGCAGACTTGCTTCTTTGCAATTTCTGGAGTTCTACCTAAAGAAGAAGCAATCGATCAGATTAAAAAATCGATTAAGAAAACTTATGGTTCAAAAGGTGAAGATATTGTAAAGAAAAATTATGAAGCAGTAGATCATACTCTTGCTCATTTATACCAGATTGATGTTCCTTCATCTGCAACAAGTAAAATTGAATTACCTCCAATAGTTTCCGATAAAGCTCCTGATTATGTAAAAAATGTTCTTGCAAAAATTATGGCTGGTAAAGGCGATGAAGTTAAAGTAAGCGAAATGCCGATCGATGGAACTTTCCCTTCTGCAACTACAAGATGGGAAAAGAGAAACATTGCTCTCGAAGTTCCTGAATGGGATCCTGAATGGTGTATTCAGTGCGGTAAATGTGCACTTGTTTGTCCGCACGCTGCAATCAGAATTAAAGTGTATGATAAAAAACATCTTGATAATAAACCTGCAACGTTTAAGTCGATGGATGCTAAAGGTAAAGAATTCCCTGAAGGTTACTCATATACAATCCAGGTCGCAGCAGAAGATTGTACGGGTTGTGAATTATGCTATGAAGTATGTCCTGCTAAGAATAAAAAAGAAACTCGTCTTAAAGCCCTTAATATGGTTCCGCAAATTCCTATTCGTGAGCAGGAGAGAGCGAACTTCGATTACTTCCTCGAATTACCTGAAATTGATAGACGACTGGTTAATACTACTTTAATAAAGAGTAATCAATTGTTAGAACCATTATTCGAATTCTCTGGTGCATGTTCAGGTTGCGGCGAAACACCTTATGTTAAACTTGTTTCGCAATTATTCGGCGATAGAACAATGGTTGCAAATGCAACAGGTTGTTCTTCAATTTATGGTGGAAATTTACCTACAACTCCATGGGCTAAAAATATGGATGGAAGAGGTCCAGCATGGGCTAATTCACTTTTTGAAGATAACGCAGAATTCGGAATGGGTATGCGGCTTGCTATCGATAAACAAAATCAATTCGCTAAAGAATTATTAAGTGAGTTTACAAATGAACTGGGTAAGGACTTTATTGAATCTGTAATTAATGCAGACCAGAAAGATGAAGCCGGAATCTATGAACAACGCGAACGTGTTGCTGAAATGAAAAAGAAATTACAAAACATTAAATCACCACGTGCAGAAAAATTATTTGAGGTTGCAGATTATCTTGTTAAAAAATCTGTATG
>JBBIHP010000107.1:0-9295 GCA_037446915.1 Ignavibacteria bacterium | reverse complement strand
CCAATAAAATCAACTTCGAATAAATTATAAGTTACTTCTACAGGGACATTGTAATCAATTCTTGGTGGTGTAAAAGTAGAATCAATTCCAAATTGGAGATCGAAATTTGCATTTCTGCTAATGCTGAATAGTTCTATACCAAATTCCGGTTTTAAACCTAATGGGAATAGCAAAGGGAATTTATCACGATATTCGAATAGGAAATATAGATCCCGTTCCAACCTTTTATTAATTGAAGCACTACCAAAAATTGAAAACCGGTTAAGTACATCGCTGGATGTGAAATAAAAACCGGGTTTAATTCTATCCCATCCGGAACTGGATGTGTTGTAATTATCAATTCTAATAAACGGGTAGAAACTTAGTTTGGAAAAAAAACCTGAATATTTTTCATCAGTATATTCCGGTAAAGTAAAGTCATCAAAATTGCGTAATGAGTTTATATTAAATTTTACAATATCGCCGTTGGGTTTATCTACTTCTAATGGAGGATTATTAACCCACACATATTTTTTTGTTGCGTCAACTTTGTCCATTTGATCATTAGACAACATAAATATTTTATAACCATCGGCAATATAACCGGCATAAACCAGATTACCTTTGGAGTCAACCGAAGGCATAAAAGCTCCACCGGTAACATTAGTAATCTGCTTCTTTAGTCCGGTATTAAGGTCGAGTGAATAGATGTTGAAAATTCCGGTTTCATCACTTGAATAATAGAGCTTACCATCAGTCGCCATAAATGGATGCCGTTCATCGGCATTGGAATTTGTGATCAACTTATAATTGCTTCCGCTCGTATCAACTCTTCCTATATCACGGTTATCGTGGTATGAGTAGTCGAACAAAATGAATGAATCATCATAAGAAAATTTGGGATTATAAAGCTGCTCCCCTTTTTCGAAGAAAGTAAGCCGCTTAAAATTTTTCCCGTTTATATCGCATAAACCGAGATTAACAGTTCCGTCATTCTGAAAGACGAAAGTTATTTTCTTACCATCGTTTGATACAGAAGGGTTATTAGCCCTTAATCCGAAAGTTATACGCTCTTCTTTTTCTTTGTCGATATCATAAACATAAAGATCATGAATATTATTCCATCTAGGATTATCATCACTTAACTTAGCATAGATAATCTTATTCTCACCCGGAATAAAACTTACTGTTGAGCGGACATTAGAGACAATCATTTTTTCTTTTTTTGTAGCTACATCATACAGATAAACCGCAGACAATCCGAAATAATCGCTTGTCTTATTAGAAATGTAGAGAACTTTATTTCCGTCGTTTGAATAAACCGGATAAAAATTTCCAAAACCAATTGAAGCGATAGTATCGCCACGAACAAGGTTCTGTTCAACTTCTGCAATTCTCTTTTGATAATCCTGCTTTAGGAAATCGGACCATTCCTTATAAATTTCCTTACCGCTCATACCAATAACTTTTTCGAACGCTGCATCAATTGTAAATGTAGTAAGGTTACCGAGTTTTTGAGTTATTTCTCTTAATTTATCTTCTCCATATTTCTGCGAAATATAACGGGTTAAAGCAAAACCTGAATTATAAACCGATTCATTTCCCAGACTTGTTTTATCGAATACACCCATTTGATTCCACGTAAGCAATTTATTTTCGAGTGCATACGATCTCAAAATCATATCGCGATGAGTATCCCAGTTATCGTAATTAAACTCCTTGCGCATATATTGAGCAGTCCCTTCTGCAAACCATGCCGGAATATTAATCATTGGCACCGGGTACGAAGCAATAAAATTTGGAAAACCGTAGAGAATATCGGGGCGGCGCTTATCCTCGTAATTAAGGAATTGTAAATAAAAAACAGGAACAGTTCGTGTAAGTTTCATCCCGGCTTGAATCTGAACCATGTGCGTGAATTCATGCGAGATTACATTACGAAGCCAATTGTGTGTACCGCGTAAATCAAAATCGAGTGATGAAGACCATATTTCAATTTTGTTATCGAAGAAGAATGTTGCACCGTTGGAATAATCATCGATATCTTTAATCACAAAATCAACTACATCCGGTTCATACTGATATAGCGAAGTAATCGGCTCCCAGATTTCATCTGCAATTTTTGCTACTGTTCTTGCAGTCCGTTCTGCTTCTTCGTGATAGTGAACCCTAACATGTTTACCTTTTATAGTAAACCATTTATAATCCGGATTGTATTCATTAACCTGTGAGAAATTTACAACGGGTAATGAAAAAATTAATGCAATTAAACAGATAACCCTGATTGATGAAAAACCAGTTTCAGGTTTTGAATCTATTTTTAATTTACTATTCATTCGTTCCAATTATTTTATTACCGCAATCTTAATCAACTTATTTGCAGTTTTACCGGAATTACTTTTAGCTTCAATTCTTGCATAATAAACTCCGCTCTGTATTCCGGAAACATTCCACTTTGTTTCATTATCAAATCCGCCAGTTGCTTTAGAATTTAGATTTGCAACAAGATCACCGGAAATATCAAATATTTTTATTGACACATCAGAATCTTCGGAAACAAAATACCTGATATTAGTTTCATTACCATAAACGGGATTAGGCCAGTTATAAGCTTTTTCTGCCGGGAAGAATTCTACAATTTTGGATTTTGAATCAATCGCTATTGCATAAGAGTTATTTGATGAAGCAGCGAATTCACTAATCCAGAATTCCTTACCGCTTAACGATGATAATGACCAGAGTGCCAACTCGCCGGTTTCATTTATTACGGGAAGAATAGGTTTGAATCTTGCAATTGGACCCATAGTTGGTAATTCTTCCATACTTATAACAGGAATTACTTTCTTATTGTTGATTACATTTATCGGGAAAGATGTTAAGATTTTACCATCGGAAGAATTAACCGCATACAGGTCGCCATTGGTATTGAATGATAGAACCTCTGGCTTTTCATCGTTATTAAAATCAATACTCAAAGGGGAACCTAACAGTGAATATTTTGAATAAGTATCAATCGGGAAATTATCAGCTAAAATTCCCTGAAAGTTAACCGCATAAATTTTAGTTGTGGAGTTGAATAATATGTAGTTATTGCTATTTGAAAATAAATCGGCAACCGAGAATGAAGTCAACTCTTCTATGGGGATAACGAAAGATGAAGTCAACATACCATCAGTGATTATTGTAAAATAATTTCCCTCTGCAAGAATTACATTTACAAATTTTCCGTCGGAATTTTTTGTAAGCGCAATCCGTTTTGGTTTTTGATTAAGTGTAATCGACTTCCCTTTCGAATCGGCAAACCTGTTATCAGTAATTACGGAAAAGTAATCATCATAAGATGCAATTTGTTTAATCGGTTTACTATCCACAGAATAAGTTAAAATTCCCCTGGTAAAGTTGGAGGAAATAAATTCCGCAAGATCGATCTCGTATACTTTACCATCTGTAGTTCCAATCAATCCTTTAATAACACTTCCGTTTTTGACTATTACGGGTGTCGAGGTAATCTCGTTATTAAAAGAATAGTCCGATATTTTATAAATGTTATTTATTGTTGAAAGCAGAGTAAACTTTTTACCATTCACTCCAACTACAAATTCGTTTGAGCCGTCCTTAAAAACTGCCGGTTTAAAGGAGCTGAAATTTTTAATTGTTGAGCTGTTCCCGTTATATGCATCAATACGAATCAGATCTGTTCCATCAAGTATGTAAGTCCAGTAGTTACTCCCTACTTGAAGCAGCGAGATAGAAACGGGGTTTTTAATTTCGGGGATTTTTACTCTACGGCTAAGAGTAATTTGATTATTTCCAAATAACACATCGAAGGAGATTCTATTCGCAAGGCTGGAAAAATTTTCTAATGTAATTAAACTGTTCGAGCCGTCATTCGATCTGCTGTTAGGCTTGGAATCGAAAGAAAAACGATTTTTATAAAGTCTTGCTTTGTTTTCTTTGAACCAAAAATCTTCTTTATATCCCTCTCCAATAAGGTCACCAACAACGGTCACGAAAGTTTCACCAATATCCTGGATACCATCTGCTTCTTCAACATCAACTCCCCTTCTATTGGATTCGGCATTGATTTTATTATCAGCAATTTTTTCGTTTATAATTTTTTCATCAATATGCCAGATGAGAATTCCGCTTCCCGGTAATGCTGCGTCATATTCATCAACATCAATCACTACACCACCCGGAATACCATTATCAAATTTTCTTTCAACAACATAAACGCCGCTTGTATCTATATCAATTATTTTTGTAAAAGTTTGTCCGCTCTGTTTATAAGTAACTTTTACTTTATCGTTATTAGAATCCTGTGAACGGTTCTCAACAAGAAAATACTCAGAAGAATTTATTGGAATTTTTAACAGAGTGGTATCGTTTAAAGAAGCAGAATTTCTTGTTGTAACAGTTACCTTTCTATTACCGGCACTTAATGATATAGGTGATTCCCAGCCCAGATAAATTTTTTCCCTAGGCGAAGGCTCAGGTGGAAACATTCCGTAGTTTGCAAATATTGCCTGAGGATCCATTAACCCAAAACGACCGATCGCACTTTTACCGGTATTAGTATTAAACAGATCCGGTAAACCAAGATGTGTTGCAATATGACTAACCAGTAAACCATTGATCGATAGTTCTTTTAAAACAATAGAGCCGTCAATTGCTTCAGCTTCTCTCGATTCTGTCTCGGGCATTATTATTGAGTTATCAATCATAAATGAATTATTATTGACCGGAATACCATTAAACTGATTTCCGAATATTTGCTTGAAAGCATTTTTACCAAGATATAATGATGGCAAATTCCGGTTTATTAAAGGTGCTCCAACAGAAAATGCATTACTGATACCGGCATGGAAAATTACAAACAGGTCATAATCGCTAAATCTTACATTTGTAAAACTCTGATCTGCAAGCTGCCAGACTTCCTTAGCAAAATTACCGAGTGGAGTATTGTTATTTGATTGATACACCGGGGTGTAATCGCGCATCATTTTGGAGACGGTTATTACCTGTGGAAGAACTTTATATTCTACTTTTACTTTTCCTTTGGATACTTTGCTGAAATAATTTTTTGCAAACTCGAGATGATCTTCAAAATAGGAAGCATTGTGAGGAAGCGGATCTAAAATTGTATCTCCATAAACTTTTGTAAAGTGAGAACCAAACTTTCCAGTTCCGGTAGTTCCATCATATTTATCTTCCTGAAATTCTACCATGACTGCCAATATTTTAATTACTCTTTCTCCGGCAGAATTAGAATTAACTAAAAATGAGTTATTAATTCTATTAATAAAAGATTGGGCAGATAGACTGCCCAATGCAAAAGTAAATGATATGAATAGTAGGAACTTCATCATAATTCTTTAAATACCGCGCGGAAATCCGGGAGTTGTTTTTGGCTGTGAACCCCAACCAATTAAAAGTGAAAATCTAAGTGTGTTGTTTAAGGGATGATTTTCAGCTCCCTTAAAGACATCGGTCGTAATATAACTGAAATCGAATCCGTAAGAATCATAACGGATTCCTGCACCAAGCGTAACAAATTTTCTGTTTCCGTATGAAGGATCTTCATAAAAGAATCCGGCTCGCAGAGCAAACTTAAATCCCTCGGCTTCACTTCCATACCAATATTCAAGACCCATTGAAGTTACTATATCCCGTAGTTCCTCGCCAAATGATTGATCGAACCATGCAGTAAATATCGTCTGATAGAAATCTTTTCTCTTCTTAGTTTGAAGCGAATCGATACCTCTGAAAGCTTCACCTTTATCAACAAGTAACTTACTGAAATCTATTGAATATGTAAGAGAATTGTATTCATCTTCGAATAAACGGGCAGCAATTCCAAGCCGAAAGTTTGTAGGAATAGGATCGGCTTGTGCCTGATCGATGTAATAAATTTTTGGACCGATATTGCTGAGGTTAAAACCGATACTGAAATTATTTCCAATATCACCAATCAATGGTAAATCCAATTTGGTAGGGCGCCACATTAAACCAACATCAAAACTTACAGAAGTTGCAACTCCTGAACCTTGCTCGGCTTCAGTTGGTTTATCTGCAAGACGACTATGGATTACTCTAAAGTTAAACCCCAATCCCCAATCGCTGCTTAGCTTGGTTGCGTAACCTAATGTAAGAGCCGCATCAAATGAACGAAATGTACCAATCGGGTCTGGAGAGTTTGAACCTGTTCTAATAAATTCCCCATAATTCATATATGTTACACTTGCAGTAATACTTCCATTTAATTCTTCTAAATATTGTCTGTAAGTTGCATAATCGTAAAAGAGATCCAGGTTAAACATTGGCAGCCAGTTGCTGTGAGTAAATCCAACTTCGGAACCGGTTAAGAATGCTATTCCTGCTGGATTCCAGAAAATTGCAGCAGAATTATCGGCCAATCCTGCGCCGGATTCACCTAAACCACCAGCTCTTGAATCAGGAGCTAAAAGTAAAAATGGGACTGCAGCTTCACCCTGTGCTTTTACATCATTAATCATTCCGATGCCAAGAATGCATAGAATCATTATGATAAATATTCTTTTCATTTTATAACCTCCATAAAAGTGGATTTCATCTATGTAAATAAGTTTATTTAATTACTGCAAATTTACCGAGGACATTATTTTTGAAACGTCCGTCTGAAGATTCAACAGTAAGCCGGTAAAGATATGTTCCGTTACCAATATTGTTACCGTCATTATCTCTTCCATCCCAATCAATTTTTACAAATTTATTCAACATATCTCTTTCTTCTATTTCTTTTATTAATCTACCGGCAATTGTGTAGATTTTTATTTTAACATTTATTGCATCAGTAATGTTATGTTGAAAAGTAAAAGTTGTATTGGAAGAAAAAGGATTAGGATAATTATAAACATCTCTAAGAGCAATTCCATTCAATGAATTTACAACGGAAAAATTTGCTTCCTGAACAGAAAAATTGTTGAATACATCCCATGCTTTTATTTTAATATTATAATCACCAACCGGCATTGAAGTAAATTTGTATCTAATCACACCGGATTTACCTCCGGAGTTTAGATCGCCAATAAAAAAATTGGTTAGATCTATTGTGTTATATTGATCGTTGTTAAGCGTAGCTTCTAATTTATGACCGATTCCCGTTCCTGTAGTATTTAACCCGGTTTCATCTTTTAATCTTGCAATCAATGTAAAATCTGGATTTACAAGGTAAGAACTCTCGAAGGATTCGTCATCAAAATAGATAGCAATCTCCGGACCTTTTTTGTCATCAACTGCATTAGGATTTGTTCCGCCTACTATTACATTGGATGTATAACCGATACCATCATTCGCTTGGTTAAAAACATAAGCGGATACTTTACCATTCTTATTTTCGTAGGATATGTCTTTTGGAACAACAAACTCTGTCTGGAATTTACCATTGTTTACATTCGTCCTTCCGCGGAAAATTAGTCCGCCCTGAAGTGTAACATAGTAGTTCATTTCGCTAAGAAACATTTGTCTTTCGGAATCATAAACACTGATAATTGCTTCACCTGAGAAATTAGAATTTGTTCCGTTGCTGTTTGCAACATTACCATTTATTTTTACTTTATCCAGTGCACTTATTTGAACCGAAGTATTTAATGTCTTACCATTGATAGAATCAATTGAAGCTGGAAAGGTTGGCTGAGCTAATCTTATTGTAGGATCGCCATACAAATGAAATTTTTCATCATTCTCTTCTGTTCTGAATTGTTTAGCAAGGAAATATGCTCTTCCAATTCTCTGCGGTAAATTATTGATATCCCTATTTCCTAATAAGTATGTAAATAATGAATCGTTCAACTGTGCATTAGCAGAAGAATAAACAACACGTGCAGCTGTAAATGCACCAATAGCACCGGCATCTCTCATATTTATCATTAATTCGGTTGAACTCTGTTGAGTGGGATCATCATATTTACCAAAATCACATGTAGCTGCAGTTAAAAAGAAATAGTGATCATTCTTTAACTGAGGAATAGATGATGCCTTCTCAAAAACATTTTCATGTGTCCATTGGTTTGGGTTCCCATGCCCAATAAAATTAAGAATAAGTGTTCCGTTATTAACTGCGTCAATAATTGCTTTATTCACATCAGGTTTTCTTCTGCCCAACCCGGAAATTACTGTTGGATAAGCAGCAAGATAAATTTTATTTTGATCAAAAAACTTTGGAATGCGTCTATTAGATAAATTTTCTGTTTGACTTGTGTGAATACTACCGTCATCAAAACCGACTTCTTGCGGTCCGTCATCTGCAACTAAAGTAATAGTTGAGCGCCATAAACCTTTCTCGAGATTGTTTTCGTACTTAATAATTTTATCAACAACAATTTGGGCTTCCGAAATTCTCTGAACATTTATTCTCCCTAATGCAAGATCAATTCTTAAATCTTTACCAGAAACACGAGCGAAATAATCGTCCGTTGGATAAGATGAAATTTTATCCAGAGATTCTACTGTTTGATAGGTAGGTAAAAGATTTCTGTTAAGTTTCTCAATATTCAGATAGTCATAATCACCATCGCCAAAAAATAATACATAGAATGGTTTTGTTTGCCAATTATCATAAGCATACTTTAAAAAATCTCTTATTGCTGTTGGGTCCATCATCCCGGCAGAAAATTCATTTAAGATATCATCCACATAAAATACTGAGGTTGTGGTTTTGTATGGCGATTGACTAGACCTGTATGCAGCATATCTTTCAACCTGTGCGCGTAAATCTTTGTGTGATATTATAACCAATTCAGTACCGGACTTATTCGCTCTAATATCATTAATTGTAACAGCTGCTCCGTTAGACGGGGACTTAAATGCATTCTGATTTACTGCAAGGTATTTAGAAACTTTATTAAGAGTTTCCTGCGCCTGGAAAGTAACCTGTCCCCCGCTGATTGATGTGCCGGTTACTAATTTTATATTAGCATAATCAGTTACATCGTAAACGAGTATCGAACTATTTGAAAAATTTAATAAAGTATACTGAATTACTGCGGTTGTATCTTTAGAGAATAGAATATAATTATCATTCACTGCACTTAATCTTCTTCTATATTCTATTTCGAAATAATCCATATAAACTTTTGTGCTTGGAGTTGTTGAAGAGATAGTAAATTTTAGATTACTTCTCTCATCAGTAATTGATCCGGAAAAAGATGCATTGCCAACAAGATCCTGTCCGTGTGAATATTTATTTGTACCAAATCCGAAATTATTTCCGGTGTAGATCTGCAAATTGCTTTCATCAATTCTTAGTGGGACATAATCAGAAGAAGCATTAATCATC
>JBBIHP010000106.1:0-9295 GCA_037446915.1 Ignavibacteria bacterium | reverse complement strand
ACCGGCATCATGCAAATAATCATAAATCGCACGGCTTAACGGGTGTGAAGAATTTCTTACTGCGGATTTTATAAGCAATTTATAATCATGTGTGAGTTGACCATCGAAACTAACTAATGTTGCATCATTTTCGGTAATTGTTCCGGTCTTATCAAAAACAATATGATTAACGCTTGCAAGTTTTTCTATTACGTGTGTGTTCTTCAAATAAAATTTATTACGTCCGAAAATTCTAAGAGTGTTCCCTAAAGTAAACGGGGTTGAAAGAGCAAGTGCACATGGGCACGCAACAATCAAAACAGCCGTAAACGCATTAAATGAAAGTGCTGCATCAACAATTAACCAGTAAATTGCGCCGGCAATAGCTATAAATAGAACGATAAATGTAAAATGTTTGCTGATGGAATTTGCAAGCGAAACTATCCTTGATTCATCCTCTTTGTGGAATGCCTTGCTGTTCCATAATTGCGTAAGATAGCTTTGCGAGATCTCTTTTATTGTTTCAAGTTCAATCGCACCGCCAATCTGTCTTCCACCAGCATAGATCATCTCGCCGGTATTTTTCGAAACTGGAATTGATTCTCCCGTTACAAAACTATAATCAATATTGGCATTACCTTTCATTAGAATTGAATCTGCTGGAATCAGCTCATTATTACGTATAATGATACGTGTTCCGGTTTCCAGTTTTTCAACAGGAATTGTCGTCTCTATATTTTCTTTCCTTATTGTCACAGAGATAGGGAAATAGGATTTGTAATTCCTCTCGAAGTTAAGTGTTTCATAAGTTTTGTTTTGAAATAATCTACCGATAAGAAGAAAAAATACAAGTCCGCTTAAAGAATCGAGGTAACCGGCTCCATTCAAAAACAGAATGTCGATAATACTTCTAATGAAAAGGACAAGAATACCAAGGGCAATTGGAACATCTATGTTCACAATTTTTTTCTTAAGTCCTTTCCATGCAGAAGAAAAATAATCCAGACTGCTGTAGAAAAAAACGGGGAGAGAAAGAATTATATTCAGGAAAGCAAAAATTCTTTTTATCTCCGGAAGTTCTTCAGTTCCTATTGATAGGTATTCCGGGAAACTTAACAGCATTATATTGCCAAAGCAAAATCCCGCAATCCCTATTTTATAATAAAGATTTTTATTCTCTCTTTTTACTTTTTCTTCCTGTTTCTCTTCAAGATTTAGTAACGGTTCATAACCAATTGAATCGAGGAGTGCGGCAATCTGCTTTAAGCTGGTTTTTTCTTCGGAAAAGTTGATGAACAATTTCTTCTGAAGGAAATTAACCTGTGAGGAAATAATGCCCGGATTAAGCTTATAAAGATTTTCTAGAATCCAGATGCAGGAACTACAGTGCATTTGTGGAATTGTAAATGTTGCTTTTGAAATTTTACCATCGGTAAAATCAATAAATTTTCCTTTAGCAAAGATATCATCAAGAAAATCGAGGTTGCGTTTTATATCATATTTTTTTGTTATTCCCGGGGAGTTCTCTATCGAATAATAATTACACAGGTCGTGCTGATTCAGAATTTCGTAAACGGTTTTACACCCGTTACAGCAAAAAATTTTTTCATTAATATTAATTGATTCATCGGAGCATTCATCACCGCAATGATAGCAGAATATCTTTGAACCTGACTGATCCTCTGAAATTGCTAAATTCTGGTTATTTGTTTCCCTTTCCAAATAAATATTAATGATTTGTTGGAGTGATAATTAATTAACGTATTGAATGACAACCCTGAACGCAAGATAAAAAATTCTGGATGTTTTGTCTAATAAAGACTATCGTCAATCCAGAAAATTTTTTTATGATATAAAATTTGAGAATTCCATATTTGAACATAATTTTACGTAACAAAAATTGGAAGGTGTAATGGAATCGTTAAATGGGAAAAAAGTATTTATTACCGGCGTTACTTCCGGTATCGGAAAATCATGTGTTTATGCTTTAGCAAAAGAAGGTGCCGATCTCCTTATAAGTGCGCGCAGAAAAAACCTTGTTGATGAAATTGCAAATGATATCAAGAAAAAATACAACGTAAATGTTTATCCGTTTCAATTAGATGTGACTAAGAAAAAAGAAGTTGATGATGCTGTTAAGTCCCTGCCCGATGTGTGGAAGAGGATTGATATACTTATCAACAATGCCGGTATGGGAAGGGGAATGAATAAACTTTATGAAGATAATCCGGATGGCTGGGAGGAAATGATTGATACTAATATCAAAGGTTTACTTTACGTTACTAATGCTATTATACATCAAATGGTAGAACGGAAAGATGGTCACATAATAAATATCGGTTCAATAGCCGGACACGAAGCATATCCGCGCGGTGCGGTTTATTGTGCATCCAAACATGCTGTTGCCGCTATTACAAAATCATTGCGGGCGGATGTTATGGATAAAAATATTCGTATAAGTACTATCGATCCGGGACTTGTTCAAACCGGATTTAGTAAAGTACGGTTCTATGGAGATGAAGAGAAAGCAGATTCAGTCTATAAAGGTTACACTCCGCTTTCACCCGATGACATTGCCGACGCTATTGTTTATGTTGCAACAAGACCTAAACATGTGAACATTGCACAGATGATAGTTTTTCCAACAGCTCAAGCATCATCAACTCTGGTTCATAAAGAAATTTAAGAATAGATTATAATTAAAAGGGATTCCTATTTCCCTTAAATAGGTGTCCCTCTTTTTTTATATTTGCTTCAGATTTTTCACAATACTATTCTCTTCAGGTTATCGAATCTTGTTAATTAAGGAGGTTATTATGCGTGGCAATAGTGCAAGTAATCCAGGTTCCAAATTGAAACTGGTTTCTGTTAAAAACAAAAAAGCTAAGGGCAAGAAAGCGTATTTAATTAGTAAAGAAATGATGAAAACATACGTGCCCGATGTTCCGGAACCGGCTGATGATTTGAGGCTAAGAAAAATCCGAACTCAAAGTAATATCAGGTCCGCAAGTTCCGAGAATAATTATTCATCAACTTCTGAAATCTGGATCGGTTAAGAATTGAACGCAGCAGAAATTTTTTCCCGTAACAAACAAAGTCATTCCATATAAATGGAAGTGAAAGAGAAATATTTATCCTTAACAAAACTTTTTCTTTATCTACCAATCAGTAATTCATAAATATACCAACATCACCGGCACCTTCGCGTATTATTTCGGGCTTCTCTTTACTTAAATCTACAATACTTGAGGGCTTTCCTTCTAAGGGACCACTCGATAACATTAAATCTACCTGAGAATTAAAAATTGCTTTTATTTCCTCCGGATTAAAAAGTAGTTCACCTTTTCTTCGTGTAACAGAAGTGCTTACAATAGGGTTGCCCAGTTCCTTAGCAAGTAACAAAGCTATTTTATGATCCGGAACTCTTATGCCAACTGTTTTTCTTTTAGACCATAATTTTTTGGGGACTTCTTTAGCTGCGGGTAAAACAAAAGTGTAAGGACCGGGAAGCAACTTTTTCATTGTCTTATAAGCATAGTCGGATACTTTTGCATATTTGGAAATATCTTTAAGATTGGGGCAAATAAAACTGAATAGTTTTGTCCCCGCTTCATGTTTTATTTGATAAACCCGGTCAAGCGCTTCTTTATTAAAAATATCGCATCCAATTCCATATATAGTATCTGTAGGATAAATAATAACTCCCCCTTTTTTTAAAACATCAACAGCCATATTAATATATCTTAATTGCGGTGTTACTGGATGAAGTTCAAAAAATTCCATCTTCTCCTCCTTCTTAAAATCCAACTTTAATTTTTGTTGAATTCCGGAAAATATCGTTGTCGATTTGCCATTTATTGAAATGTTCACCACTAATGTTAGAACTTGTGTTCAAATAGTCAATAGAAATCTGTTAAATTGCATTGTAGAAATTTCTCTTTGACTATATGAATAAAAAAAGCAGAATTCCTAAATCGGTATGGATATTAGGTTTTGTAAGTCTCTTTACAGACTTTGCAAGTGAAATGCTCTATCCAATTACACCTCTTTTCCTATCTGCAACATTAGGCGCCTCGATGTCGCTGATTGGTTTGATAGAAGGAATTGCAGAAGTAACCGCTGGATTATTGAAAGGGTATTTCGGATTCTTATCGGATAAGATTCAAAGACGCTCGATATTTGTAAAAACTGGTTATACGCTTTCGGCAATTGCTAAACCGCTGCCGGGATTTTTACCATTTATTCCTACGGTAATTTCTTCGCGTGTGATTGATAGAATTGGAAAAGGAATTAGAACAGCTCCGCGCGATTCTCTACTGGCGGCGGCATCCGATAATAATACCGGTGCAATTTTTGGTTTTCATCGCGGTATGGATACTCTGGGCGCTGTATTAGGACCAATGACTGCATTAATACTTCTCAATTATTTTACCGGTAATTATATTCTAATTTATTTTATTGCGGTTGTTCCTTCTCTGCTTGCAGTCCTTTTTGCATTTATGGTTAAAGAGAAAGAAACGTTTAACCGGCAGTTGAAAAATAAAATAAGTATTAGACTTTTCTGGAATGAGGCTACAATTGAATTCAAATTACTGTTAACAATTTTTACTTTGTTTTCACTTGTAAACAGCAGTGATGTTTTTCTGATTCTGAAAACACAGAAAATTTCCGGTTCAGATACCTCGGCATTAATAGCATACATTTTATATAATATTGTTTATGCATCTTCATCATATCCAATCGGATTAATTTCGGATCAATTAGGCAAATCGAAAATTTTTATAACCGGATTATTTGTTTTCTCGGCGGTCTATCTCGGATTCGGTTTAAGCGGAAATTTCCTGATTAATATAATCCTATTCTGTATTTATGGAATTTACGCCTCCTCAACAGAAGGAATTTCGAAAGCGTGGATATCGGATATTATTCCATCACATTTACGCGGAACTGCAATTGGTCTTGTAACCACTCTTAGCAGTTTTGGTGTAATGATCGGCTCTTTAATTGCCGGGATTTTATGGGATAGTTTCGGTTACCAGGTTCCATTCCTGTTGTCTTCAGTTGTAAGTTTATTACTTGGAATTACACTCATTTTCCTCAAAAAAACTCGACTTATACGGTGATTGCTTAATACTTATTCTTTTATTTCAAGAGTAGATTCGTTTTACTATTTTTGGCTGTAATTTACTATGGTTTTATGGAAAAGAGAAAGTTAGCAGTTGTTGCTGCAAGCGGTGGAATGGATAGCTGTGTTACAGCTGCTATTGCAAATGAAAGTTATAACCTCGCATTGATTCATGTTAATTATGGACAAAGAACCGAAACACGTGAATTGAAAGCGTTCCATGATGTTGCTGAGTTTTATAATGCTGAAAAAAGATTAGTGATTGATCTTGGACATCTTGCTAAAATCGGCGGTTCATCACTTACAGATAAGTCAATTGAAATTTCTAAAGCCGATCTCTCAAGTAAAGAAGTTCCGACATCATATGTACCTTTCCGTAATGCCAACATATTGAGTGCGTGTGTAAGCTGGGCAGAGGTAATTGGTGCCGAAGCAATTTTTATAGGCGCGGTTTATGAAGACGCATCAGGTTACCCCGATTGCCGTCCGCAATTTTATGAAGCATTCGAAAAAATGGTTGACCTTGGTACCAAACCTGAAACAAAAATTAAAATTGTAACACCGATAATAAATTTTTCTAAAGCAGATATTGTTAGAAAAGGAACTGATTTGAAAGCGCCGCTCCATTTAACGTGGTCGTGTTACCAAAGTGAAGATGAAGCTTGTGGAGTTTGTGATAGCTGTGCTTTCCGTCTGCGCGGATTTCAACAAGCGGGTGTTGAAGATCCGATCCCTTATAAAGTAAGACCGGTGTATGTTTAATTGAGAATTCCCGAAAATGTGAATAGAATGTTTAATAAATTTTTGAGTTTGATATGAAAGACAAAACAAAAATACTTGTAACATTTCCCAATCCTAATCCGGAAAGGGATTACACTATCATTCACACGGCGCCTGAGTTTACATCACTCTGTCCTGTAACAGGTCAACCCGATTTTGCAACGATAATTCTTGAATACATTCCCGATAAAATTTGTGTTGAACTGAAGAGCTACAAATTTTACCTTCAATCATTCCGCAATGATGGTATCTATTTCGAAGCAGTAACAAACAGAATATTAAACGACCTTGTAAAAATCTGCAAACCCCGTTATATGAAATTAACTGCAAGGTTTAATACACGCGGCGGCATCTTCTCGGAAATTATTGCTGAACAAAGAAGAAAAAAATTGAAAAAGAAATTCGTTTGACTAATCCTAACTCCTATTCTAATTCAATTAATTATACATTATAAATTATTCATTGTACATTAATTCAGGGAGTTAACATGGCAAAGAAAATAATTAAAAGAAGCTGGGCTGAGCCATTCAAAATAAAAATGGTTGAGCCGATTAAAATGACAAGTAAAGATGACCGCGAAAAAGCTGCTAAAGAAGCCGGTTATAATACGTTCTTATTAAAATCAGAAGACGTTTATATTGATCTATTAACCGATAGCGGAACTAATGCAATGAGCGATTACCAGTGGGCTGGAATGATGCTTGGTGATGAAGCTTATGCCGGAAGCAGAAATTTCTATTATCTGTGGGACAATATTAAAAAGTATTATGGAATGCCTTACCTCGTTCCAACGCATCAGGGTCGTGGTGCAGAACATCTCGTTTCCAAAGCGATGATTAAACCGGGGGATTATATTCCCGGTAATATGTACTTTACAACTACTCGTCTTCATCAGGAACTTGCCGGCGGAACTTTTGTGGATGTTATTATTGATGAAGCACATGATTCACAGAACCTTCATCCATTCAAAGGAAATATTGATCTTCAGAAACTTGAAGACCTGTTTAAGAAAGTTGGTGGAAAGAAAGTACCTTATGTAAGTATGGCGGGTCCGGTTAATATGGCCGGCGGTCAGCCATTCTCTATGGAAAACTTAAGAGCTGTAAAAAAACTTACTGATAAATACGGAGTTAAACTTTGGTTCGATGCAACACGCGCAACTGAAAATGCCTATTACATTAAAGTCCGCGAAAAAGGTTATGAGAACAAAACTATTGCTCATATATTAAAAGAGATGTGTTCTTACTTCGATGGATTATGGGTTAGTGCTAAGAAAGATCTTATGGTTAACATCGGCGGATTCCTTGCAACCCGTAATAAAAAAGTATTCGAAGAAACCAGTAACATGGTTGTTGTTTATGAAGGGCTTCATACATATGGAGGATTAGCCGGACGCGATATGGAAGCAATGGCACGCGGTATTGAAGAGATGGTTCAGTTCGATAATATTAGAGCTCGTATAGGTCAGATTGAGTATTGCGGTAATCAACTTGAAAAATATGGAATACCGATGGTCTATCCTTTCGGTGGACATGCAATATTCCTTGATGCAAAAAGATTTCTACCACACTTAAAACAGGATTTATTCCCGGCGCAGACATTAGCATCTGAGATTTATATCGATAGCGGTGTTCGCGGAATGGAAAGAGGAATTGTTTCTGCCGGACGCGATCCCGAAACCGGTAAACATCGTTATCCAAAACTTGAACTGGTTCGTTTAACTTTCCCAAGAAGAGTTTATACTCAAGCTCATATTGATGTTATGGTTGAATCGATTGCGCAGGTTTATGAGGATAGAAAGAAAATTAAAGGATTGAAGATGGTTTACGAACCCAAATATCTGCGCTTCTTCCAGGCAAGATTTGCAAAACTGTAATAAATAAAAATAAATTATATCTGTTGGGGTTTGATTCGTCAAACCCCTCTTTGTATGGAAAAAATTTTATGATGGATCCGCTTAAAATAAAAGAAAAATATTTTTTAGATAGGGATAGGGTGTTTAACGATCCCGATCTATTGAAGGATCCGTTTCAATTCTGCATTAAATATTCAGTTCTTGTTGAAGAATATATTGTTAAGATACTTAAAGGAATAAAACTCACAGGGGCTGTTGCATCTGTTGGCAGTTTTAGCCGGAGGGAATTATCTCCTTATTCCGATATTGATATTATGTTCATCTTCGATTCTGTTGAAGGTAATGAAGACCTTATTAAAGAATGTGTAACAAAATTATGGGATGCCGGAATTGAAGTCTCCCATACTATCAGGGAATACTCCGATATTGAAAAATTTCTTCATTCAGACCTTCATGCATTTACACAGTTTATTGAAACACGTTTTATTCATGGAAGTGCAAGAATTTATAACGAATGGAATAAACGTGTATTCAAACCGCTTAACGAAGAACATAAAAAGGAATTGATTAACGAATTTTTTCTTGATGTTAATTTGCGTTATCAGAAATTCGGCGATTCGGCAAAGGTTCTTGAACCCAATGTTAAATATACTGCCGGGGCATTAAGAGATATTCAGGTTATTGAATGGATCTATTCTATTAAGAATAATATTTTTCTAACAAGTCAGGAAGAAATTACTCAAACAGAATTATTCCTCAATGAACTCAAGGTTAATAAAATAATTGTTCCGCGTGCGGTTGCACGTCTTCAGGAAAGTTACAAATTTATTCTAAGCACAAGAAATTATCTTCATTTAATATCGGGACATAAAAACGACCGTCTTGAGTTTGTCTATCAGGAAAAGATTGCTGCATTAGTAGGTTATACCGGCGACGGCTGGCATAAATATATGCACAGGTATTTCGAGTCGTCAAATATCATAAAAAGGTTTTCGCGAACGATGATGAAACGATTCGAAGAAGAAATATCCGAACCAGTATCGGACTTTCTTATTATCGAACTTGACGACGACTTTTCAATTAAGAACAGTGTTATATCTCTCACTTCAAAAACTACACTTAACCTATCATCAATCTTCCGAGCGTTTTATTACAGGTGCATCAACGATGCCCGGTTTGATGAATTTCTCCGTTCGAATATTATCGAAACAGTTATTGATCACGAAGAAACTCAAAGTCTCGAGTATCAATCGTCTGTTTTCTTCAGAGAAATTCTTAACCTTCCTAAAAATGTTGGAAAGACTCTTGACGTTATGAATGAACTTGGTGTGCTTGGTGCTTTTATGCCCGAGTTCAAAGAGCTAATCGGATTTTTCCAGCCCGGCGTATATCATTGTTACACTGCAGATGAACATACATTGATTGCTCTAAAAAATCTTGAGAATCTATCACTGGAAAATAATGAGCTTGGTAAAATGTTCCGAAGTCTTGAACGGAGAGACATTTTATATCTTGCCGTTTTGTTCCACGATATTGCTAAACCGATCAGTATTTCC
>JBBIHP010000105.1:0-9306 GCA_037446915.1 Ignavibacteria bacterium | reverse complement strand
TTATTAATATCACAAAGTTTTAGGGTTGGACAGATTCCAAATGGAGGAATTAATTCTTGTGGTAACTGTCATGTAAGTGAATTTGGAGGAGGTCCAAGAAATAGTTTTGGTCAAAAAATAGAAGAGAGCTTCCTTAATTCACAGGGAAATGTAGTTTGGAATGCCCAGCTGGCAAATCTCGATTCGGATGGAGATGGATTTTCCAATGGTGTTGAATTGCAAAATCCAACTGGAATATGGAGCGGCGGACCGATTGGTGATCCGAGTAAAGTAACTAATCCTGGGAATCCCCTTAGTAAACCGAACCCGACATCTGTAACAGAAAATACATTACCTCAGCAATATAGATTATTAAATAATTATCCCAATCCATTTAATCCCACTACTACAATCGAATTTGAAATTCCTAAAAGTGAATTTGTCACCTTGCAGATTTTTAATGTAAATGGAGAATTGATAAAAACTCTTTTGAATGAAAATATGGATGCCGGACGATTTGAAAAAAATTGGAATGGTAGTGATGAATATGGAAACTGGGTTGTTTCCGGAGTCTATTTATACAGAATAAAGGCCGGTCATTTCGAAACTGTCCGGAGAATGATTCTTCTTAAATAATAAATTATTTTGCCAAAATAGAGGTAAATATGAAAACAAAATTTTGTTTGATATTTTTACTGCTCGTTTCATCTTCTGTTTATTCGCTTCCCCGCTTTGCGCTTCAGCAAAAAGATAAATGCATTAGCTGCCATATAAATCCTACCGGGGGAATAATGCGAAACGAGAATGGATTTTTTTTCGGGAGAAATGTTGTAAGTATGTCTTCGCCAAGAGATAAAAATTTTACCATTTCACCCAAACTAACGGAGAATGTATCATTTGGATTTGATTATCGTTCCCAGTTAATATATTCACAAGAAAAAAAGAGAGCTGATTTTCAGGATATGACCGGCTCTTTGTACTTGAATGCATCAGTTAGTAGTGATATAGACGTTCTTGCCAGATACGATTTTCCTAATTCAATCTGGGAAGCTTATGGAATAGCTAGAATTTTACCGAATGAGAGCTATATTAAAATTGGTTCTTTTGTTCCATATTTTGGAATTAGAATTGATGATCATACATCTTATACAAAAGGGGGAGATTACGGATTACTTTTTTCTATTGGAGCAATTCAAGGATTAATATATAATCCGCTCTATACTGAGACAGGTATAGAACTTGGTGCAAATTTATCTGACTGGGGATTGTTAACGGCAAGTGTAGGAAAGAGCCGATTCAATGGTACACTTTCATCTGATCCAACATTTACATCCCGATTTGAAATAAATTCATCTTATGATAAAATCGGATTTTTTGCCGGAGGATCTTTCGCTTCCGTAAAAGTAAGATCACTTGGAAATAAATTAAATACAATTCTATATGGAACTTTTGCAGGAATAGGGACACAGAACTTCTCTTTGATGGGGGAGTATGATATTTCCAGAGATTTTTTAGCAAAGGGTATTGTATCTAGTGCAATGATGCTTGAAGTTTCTTACTTATTAACTATTGGTTTAGAAGCTGTTATTAGATATGATCGGTTTGATAAGAATCTTGATATTAAGGAAGATGAATTAACACATCTTATTTTTGGATTCGAATTTTTCCCATTTACATTTGTTGAACTTCGTCCACAGTATAGAATAAATATTGAAAATCCTGAAAAAGGGAATAATGCTTTTATTTTACAATTTCATTTTTGGTACTAGAAATCTTGGACAAAAAATTTTAAGGAGATAAAAAAAGGCTGTTCTAATAGAATTTATCTCCCCCTCTTTTTCACTTGCTAATGAATTTTAATTTTTCCCATTAGTAGTAAAAATTAATTAAGATAATTTCGTTTTAAAACAGCCATTCTGCCCTTCTACGACAAATTACTTTGCCGTAAAAATTATTTTAAAGAACATTTTCAAGGAGATTTTTTCGAATTCAGTAATCCCCCCTAATACTCCAAATTCTATAAAACATTAGATCGGATTTTTCTCAAAAATTCTTCAAAATAATTGGAAAAAATACAGTTCTAAGGTAAATTGGGAAACGAGGTTTGTCAATAGCTGAGCACACTGAATTTCCTAAGTGTGCACACTGAATTTTCTAGGTGTGTATAGTTGAGTAGACGCTATTCTTGTATTGGTACATTAATTTCGTCTGCCTTTTTAACAAAATCACGCAATTCTGTCATTGTGTTGAAACCAAATTTTACTTTCATATTTTGCATATGGGTTTCAACTGTTTTCTTTTCAATGTTAAGTTTCTCAGCAATCTCTTTATTATTCATTCCTTTTTTAATCAGGTGATAGATTTGGATTTCACGGTGCGACAATCCTTTGGCCAGATAATTATCGTATTCATCAACATGAATATTTAGATCATTGGCCATTTTTGCTTTTAAGTTTGGATCATAGCCAAAAGTGAAATTGATTTTTTTATCCGGACCAAATATTGTAACCATCCAGTAAAGAAGAGTATATAAAATTATTTTGGGTATGAAAGTAACCTGGACAAGATTAATATCTGCATAAAAATAATATGCTAATAGAATACCAACGAAATAGAGAATCATCATAGGAGCTAAGAACAATCTTAATTTACCATCTATTCTTATTTCCTGAACCAGTGTGTTTGTAAAGTGAATAAGCACGAACAGCATTATAAAAATCATGCAAACTGTTGATGAAATTTCACTACGTTCTAATATTGAATAAAGAACGATAAACAATATCAAACCGAGTTTGTACTTTCTTGATACTCTGGGAAGTGACAGAACAATAAGCAAATTTCCGAGAAGATAAGCTTCTATATTATATTGTGAAGACCCAAAAAAATTCTGCTGTATGAGAACAAATGAATCAGCAAATAAAGAGAAAAAAAAGAAATAGAAATATTCACTATTTCTAAATCGAATTAGTGGACCAAGGGAAGATATTAAGAAAATAGCAGAAAATATTCTCATTTATAAATTAAAACACATTTTTGCTCAGTGTAATTTTAATAATATTTAACAATTCTTCAAATGGAATTTTAATTATACTTTAAAACCTCGTTTTATAGTATTATAAGACGACTCAAATTCAAAGACAAGTTTACTAAATAATTCTGATACCGGTAATATATCGTCTATCAATCCAACGCCCTGACCGGCTTCCATCATCCCGTTTTTTTCGTCACCCTCAAAAATTCCAAGTCGTTCTTTTTTTTCACCTAATAAATTTTTTAATTCTATTTCAGAAGCACCATCAAGTTCTGCTTTGTAGACTTTATCTGAAAACTCATTTTTAATTAATCTGGTGGGACCAATTTTTCTAAATAAAAGGATAGTGTCCCCATCCTTGGCTTCAAGGATTTTTCTTTTGAAATTATCATGAGCAGAAGATTCAACGGTAGCTGCAAACCTTGTACCTATTTGAACTCCCTCTGCGCCAAGAGCTAAGGCAGCAAGTATTCCTCTTCCATCAGTAATTCCGCCCGCTGCAATTACAGGAATTTTTAAATCATTTGCTAATTGAGGTATTAACGAAAATGTTGTTATTTCATCAATCCCATTATGACCACCTGCTTCAACACCTTCACCAACAACAGCATCGCAGCCAACACTTTCTGCCTTTAAGCCATATTTCACTGAAGGGACAACATGAATAACTATTATATTATTTTTCTTCAATTTATCTATAAATTTACCGGGGTGCCCGGCAGATGTAAATACTATCCTGACATTTTCATTTATAACAATATCAATAAGTTCAGCAACATCACCTCTTAATAAAGGAATGTTAACTCCAAATGGTTTATCAGTAGCAGCGTAACATCTTTCAATATGTAATTTTAATAGATCCGGTTTCATTGAGCCGGCACCGATTAACCCGAGTCCTCCGCAATTAGAAACCGCACTTGCAAGTTTCCATCCGCTTACCCACACCATTCCCGCTTGAATAATAGGGAATTCAATTCCCAATAATCTGGTTATACTGTTTTCGATTTTCATGTAATATAATTTGCTGTTGTATAAATATAATCTAATTTGATAAAGGATACCCTATTAATTAAATTCACTTTCGCAAAATAAAAAAATAAGGTAGTTATTGAGAGCAGTAATACCGGTAGCTGGATTTGGAACCAGACTTAAGCCACATACATATTCTCTCCCTAAAGTATTGTTGAATGTTGGTAGTAAACCGATCTTAGGTCACATCATTGATAAATTATTAGAAGAGAAAATTTACAAAGCGACATTTGTAATAGGTTATCTGGGAGAAAAAATAATTGAATATGTTAGCAAACACTATCCGGATCTTAAAACAGACTTTGTTGAACAAAAAGAGATGCTTGGTTTAGGACATGCAATATATCTTGCTGCACCAACATTTGATGATGATGAAATATTTATAATTCTGGGTGATACAATTTTTGATGTTCAGTTACATGAGGTTTTCAAACACAAGAAGACTTCGCTTGGTGTAAAAGAAGTTGAAGATCCCAGCCGATTTGGTGTTGCAGTTTGTGATGAAGGCAGAATAACAAGACTTATTGAAAAACCAAAGGATTTAATTTCCAAACTTGCACTTGTCGGTTTATACTATGTGAACAATTCAAAATTGCTAAATGAATGTTTGGATGAACTTATTAAAAATAAAATTACCACTAAAAATGAATATCAGTTAACAGATGCATTTCAGTTGATGATTGACAAAGGAGAAATAATCACAACGTTTCCGGTTGAGGGATGGTACGATTGTGGTAAGCCCGAAACACTCCTTTCAACAAATAAATATTTATTAAATAAAAGCGGAACAAACAGAATCCCCGATGGTGTTGTTATTAATCATCCTGTTTTCATTTCAGAAAAAGCTAATGTTAAAAATTCTGTAATTGGTCCATTTACAACGATCGCTTCTAACTGTGTTGTAACCAATTCGATAATTGTTAACTCAATTTTAAGTCCCGGAGCCAATGTTGATAAGGTTATACTGGAAAGTTCTATAATAGGAAGCGATGCGGTAATAAAAGGGAATTATAATAAGTTAAACACCGGTGATTCATCGGAAATAGAATATCATTAATTAAATGTGAGGAATAAATGTCGTACTTATTCACTTCTGAATCAGTTTCAGAAGGGCATCCGGATAAAGTGTGCGATGCTATATCGGATGGTATACTCGATGCAATTTTATCCAAAGATCCTAAAGCAAGAGTAGCATGTGAAACATTTGTAACAACCGGACTCGTGGTTGTTGGCGGCGAAGTTACAACAAATGCATATGTCGATGTTCAGGAAGTAGTAAGATCCACAATTAGAAAAATTGGCTATACTAAAGCTGAATATAAATTTGATGCAGATAGCTGCGGAATCTTAAATGCAATTCACTCACAATCGCCGGATATTGCAATGGGTGTTGATAAAGGCGGGGCAGGAGATCAGGGACTAATGTTCGGATATGCTTGCGATCAGACACCTGAGTTAATGCCGATGCCGATTGTTTATGCACATAAACTCGTTAAAAAACTTGCTGAGATTAGAAAAAGTAACTCGGGAATAATGACATACTTAAGACCCGATGCAAAATCCCAGGTAACCATTGAATATGACGATAATAATAATCCATTAAGAGTTGATGCGGTTGTTGTATCTACACAACACGACGGTAATGTAAGTCAAAAAAAGATTAGAGAAGATGTGATTAAGTATGTTATAAAAAATGTAATACCGGAAAAATTTCTGGATAAGAAAACAAAATATTTTGTAAACCCGACCGGAAGATTTGAAATAGGCGGACCGCATGGAGACAGTGGTTTAACCGGCAGGAAAATTATTGTAGATACATATGGTGGTTGGGCGCAGCATGGTGGAGGAGCTTTCTCCGGAAAAGATCCTTCCAAAGTTGATAGAAGCGCAACATATGCAGCGCGACACATTGCAAAAAATGTTGTTGCAGCGGGACTCGCAAAAGAATGTCTAGTTCAATTAGCTTATGCAATTGGAGTTGCCCAGCCAGTTTCGGTTTACATTAATACAAAAGGGACCGGAATAATTCCTGATAAAAAATTAGGTAATCTTATTAAAAAAGAGGTTGATTTAACACCCCGCGGTATAATTGAAAGACTAAAACTACGAAGACCCGTTTATCAGAAAACATCATCCTATGGTCATTTTGGTAGAAACGAAAAAGAATTTACCTGGGAAAAATTAGATCTTGTTCAATCATTTAAAAAATTTATTTAAGAAAAAGGAGAGTTAGATTTATATGGATTTCAAACCGGGAAAATATAAAGTAAAAAATTTGAGTTTAGCTTCTGAAGGAAGAAAGAAAATTGAATGGGCAGAATCGCGAATGCCGGTTCTTATGGCGCTAAGAGAAAAATATTCTAAAACTAAACCATTAAAAGGTTTTAAAATTGCCGGGTGTCTTCATGTAACCAAAGAAACTGCGGTTCTAATTGAAACTTTACATGCAGCCGGAGCTCAGGTTGCCTGGAGCGGATGTAATCCTCTTTCTACTCAGGATGAAATTGCTGCAGCTCTTGCTAAAAACGGAATTGAAATTTATGCATGGCATGGGCAGAATGTTAAAGAGTTCTACTGGTCAATTGAGCAAACTTTGAAGATGAAACCAAACCTTACACTTGATGATGGTGCGGATCTTATCTTTACTGTTCATAATAAATATCCTCATCTTGTAAAACATATTATTGGTGGTACCGAAGAAACAACTACTGGAGTACATCGATTACGCGCTATGTCTGAAGCAAAAAAGTTACTTTACCCTGTAATTGCAGTTAATGACGCAGAGACCAAATGGGATTTTGATAACGTTTACGGTACCGGTCAATCATCAATTGATGGAATACTAAGAGCAACATCAGTATTGCTTGCCGGTAAAAATTTTGTTGTTGCCGGTTATGGTCATTGCGGTAAAGGATGTGCAATGCGTGCTGCCGGTATGGGTGCCAATGTAATTGTAACGGAAGTAAAACCAACAGCCGCACTTAAAGCCACTCTCGATGGATTTGTTGTAATGCCGATGGATGAAGCAGCAAAAATTGGAGACATATTTATAACTGCTACCGGTGTAAAAGATGTTATTGTCGATCGGCATTTCAAATTAATGAAAGACGGTGCAATAGTATGTAATACCGGACATTACGATTGCGAAATTAATATACCACAGCTTGCTAAACTCAGTAAATCAAAAAGAATTGTCAGATCTAATAATGAAGAATACACTTTAAGAGATGGCAGAAAAGTATATTTACTTGCACAGGGCAGATTGGTTAATCTTGCAGCTGCCGAGGGTCATCCATCCGAAGTTATGGATATGTCTTTTGCAAATCAATTTATGTCGCAAATCCGGTTGGTTGATTTACATAAAAGAAAAGTTGCACTTGAACCACAGGTAATTGATATTCCAGAATCTCAGGATCAGGAAATTGCACAGATTAAATTAAAGACAATGGGCTATAAGATTGATAAACTTTCTAAAGAACAAGTTAAGTATATGAATGATTATAGTGCCGGAACATAATTAGAATTAATAAATTATTTAATAAAGAAAGTCCCGACAGTTAAATCGGGACTTTTTTTTTAAAAATTAAGCGTTGGCGAGTGTGTATTTAGGAAGCGGATAATCGAACGAAAATTCTTTCTTGCTTTTTTTAAGCATTTCAAGTAAAGAATTTAAAAGTGTTCTAATATCCGAGGGCTTACTTAAATATGCATCGCAGCCGGCTTTATAAGCATTTACTCGGTCTCTGTTAAATGCATGTGCAGTATAGCAAATAACAGGTATTTCTGAGTAAACCGGATTGTTTTTTAATTCGGTTGTTAGCTCGAGTCCGTTCTTATCACCCCGAATTGAAATATCCATCAGAATGAGGTCATAATTTTTTGATTTCATAAAATCGTAAAAGGTATCGGATGAATCACAAATATCAACTTCGAAATATCTTTTTAAGAATAACTCGAGAAACTTTTGATTTTCTGTATCATCTTCAGTAATAAGTAATCTGGGTTTATGTCCGATGTTAACGGATTTATTCATTTCTGAAGTCCCCATTTTTTATCTCCACTTAGAATTACTGTGAACGTGGTTCCACTTCCAGGTTCACTATTAACTTTTATTTTAGCTCTATTTAGGTCAATAAAAATTTTAACAAGAGCAAGTCCAAGACCAGTACCCTCATAAGGTCGTGTATAGCTCATGTCTGCTTGAGAAAAAGGAGTAAACAATTTGTCCTGGTATTCTTTTGAAATACCAATACCGGAATCACGAACATCAACACAAATATTGTTGTGATCTCGATATAGATAAATCTCAACTTTACCATGAGGAGTATATTTAATAGCATTATCCAAAAGATTAACAAATATTTGTGCAATAGAATAATGATCGGCAGTTACAGTATTTTCATCTTCAAGTCTGTTAATTAAACTCAGCTTTAGATTTTTTTCGTCAGCAAATGTTCTGAATTCATTAACAATGGTGTTCATCATAGCAAGAATGTTAATACGCTCAAACCGTGCTTCGTATTTACCGGTTTGTAATTGCGACATATTAAGCATTAAATCGAATGTTCTGTAGAGCCGCTTGCTGTTGTTGATAATTGAACGGAGTATGTCGTTGTACTCACTCGATTTATCGTGCAGCTCCTGCATTAATAAATCGCTGTAACCTGTAATTACATTTAATGGTGAACGTATCTCGTGAGAAATTTGTGAAAGGAAAAATTCTTTCAGCTTTTTAGATTCTTCTGCTTTCTCGAGAGCAACTTTTAGATCCCTTTCCGTTTTCTTAAGGTCGGTAATATCGCGTCCGTAAACCTGACATACCTTAAATTTAGGAACGCTTGCAATTAAAAACTGATAATACTTATCGCCAAGAAGAGTAGTGTAATTTACAGTTTTATTATGTGCTATAAGATCCTGGATGTCGAAGCTTTTGATAAAAGGAAGTACAACTTCAACATGTTCCCCGACGAGGATTTTATGGGGAAAAATATTATGTGCCGAATTATTGGCCAGAACTATCTTGCCATTCTCATCGAACCGGAAGATTGGATCCGGTGAAAGTTCTGCAAATAGCGCCATCAGTTCTGCTTGCTGGAGTTTTAGGTTCTCCTGTTCCTGCAAATGCTTCTTGCGCATAGGTATAATAACGTAACGGTAGTAAATGTAAGTTACTAACATTATTATCGCAATTATCAGCAGAGCCAGAAATAATGGATTCTCTATAGAGAAGAACGATTTAGGAGTTATTTTCTCTAACGATTGAAAAG
>JBBIHP010000104.1:0-9602 GCA_037446915.1 Ignavibacteria bacterium | reverse complement strand
ATTCGTAATGAAAAAGAATTGTTCCAAATAAGAAAATATATTGAACAGAATCCTCTGGCGTGGGATATAGAAAAAAATATACCAGATAATTTGGAATTGTAAAGAATGATGAATGTGGTATTAAGGCAGATTTTGAAACCGGGATTAATTATTCTGGGGACGGGGCATGCCCCGTCCCTACATTATACTGCTATATTGAAATAATTTTTTTCTTTCTGATTTTTGACGGCTTCCGTGAGCCATAAAAATTCTTCTATAAAACCATCCATTTGTTTTGCATATTTATCATCAACAAGGACACCATTGCTAAATAGATTTTTAACTTCGGGCGTGGTTAAATATTTTGGCAATGGGAATGCGCCGAGTGCAAGAATTAATTTTTGCAAGTCCATTACCGCGCGAATTCCACCCGCTCTTCCGGTTGATACGGATACAACTCCAATAACCTTTTTAGAAAATTCGCCGTAGAAATAATCAATTGTATTTTTAAGTGCGCCGCTAAAGCTACCATTATATTCCGGTGATACAATTATAATTCCATCGCTTGCCTCAATTGCTTCGCTGAAATATTTCATGGTTTCGTTTGATGTTTCATTTTTTTTAAACGTGTAATCGAGATTTGGAAAGTTCGCCTCTTTTACATCAAGTAAAGTAACTGAAACATTATCCAGCGTATTCAATCTATTATAAACCTCCAAAGCTACCTGATGAGAAGTTCTTTGTGGTCTAGGACTTCCAGATATAACAACAATATTCATATTGCTCCTTTTAATATGCTCTTAATAAAATTAATTTCGTCCTGATTTATTGTGTGATCCATTCCTTTATAAATTCTTTTTGTAACATTAGCATTCATTTCAAGAAATACTTTTTCCGTTTCATCAACCCGTTCAATTGGAATATGCGGATCAACATCGCTGCAGCCGAGAAATACTACGCTACCATTAAAATTTCCTTTGTAATTTCTTGGTGTACCTGTTGGACCGATCAATCCTCCGCTCAAACCGAAGACTCCGCCAAAATTAGCCGGATTTCTTGCTGCATATTCAAGACTAAGACAAGCGCCTTGCGAAAATCCGAGGAGAAAAATCTTATCCATCGAAAAACCTTTGCTTAACAAATCATTTACAATAGAATCAATCAATTCAAGTCCGGAGGTTATCCCCGGTTCATTTATCTCTATTGGTGCTAAAAAACTGTAAGGATACCAGGTGTTCATATTCGCTTGCGGTGCAAGGTATGCAAGTCCATCAACATTAAATTCATTAGCAAGAGTTAAAATGCTTTCTGCCGTTGCGCCGCGTCCATGTATCATTATCATTACTGCTGAAGCATAATCGAGATTTTTTCCGTAATGAATAACCGGCTGATCCTTGTGCTGTCCGTTTATGTTATTATTTTTATTCATCTATCGTAATAAAAATTGATCTTCTATGTTTTCCATCAATACTTTTTGTTTTATGACCGCGTCCGTTAATATCTTCAACAAGCAGAATGTCGCCGGCTCTAAAATTTCTTTTTTCGCCCAGCCCGTTTTCAATTTCAATCTCTCCGTCAAGAAGAACAATAAATTGTTTCTGGGGTGCGGGATGAAAATCGTAATTATAATCACCGCCGGTTTCTCTAAAGATCAGCTCTTTAACCCTGATTTTATTTGATAATCGTCCTATCTCACCGTTATCGAATAATTCATAATCAACAATTTCAAAATGAGTTTCGTTACCAGATCCAGTATATAAACGTGTAACTTTCATAATTAATTCTGCTTTACAAAACTTTTTGTTTGTAATGGAATGAGTATCTGCTCAATTAATTTTCTTTTTGGTTCGTGCCATGGTGGAAGTTTCAATTCTGTTCCAAGAGATTCAAAGTTTTCGTCAACCATAAAGCCGGGACCATCGGTTGCAATTTCATAAAGTATTCCGCCCGGTTCGCGGAAGTAAATGGAATGAAAATAATTTCTATCAACCATCTCTGTTGGGTACGCGCCGAATTCAATTACTTTATTTCTCCAATTATTCTGTTCTTCGTCATCAGCGGTTCTCCACGCAATATGATGAACTGTTCCCGCACCGCTGATTCCGCGCTCGGTGTTTACATCTTCATAGATATCAACAAATGCCTCGCTCGATTCCTCGCCGAAAGAAAATCGTTTAATATTTTCTTCGGTTCCAATCAGTTTTGCACCCATTACGTTTACTAAAAGATTTTCGGATTGAGCTGCGCGTTTCAGGTAATAACTTACACCAAAGAATTTTCTTATCGAATGTTCGACCGGGACATCGCCGTTATTCCAGCCCATTATATTATCTGCGGTTGGGTCTGCAACAATTTCAATCCTCATTCCATCGGGGTCTAACAAGCTTATATAGTCGTAACCAAATTTTTTAGATGGTCCATCAAAATCGACTGCGCGGGAAGCCAATCGATTTACCCAGTAATTAATTGATTTTGAGGGAACACTAAAATAAACCGTAGAAATTTCACCTGTTCCGCGCTTTCCCCTTCTTGCATCCGGAAACGGGAAGAACGTAAGAACCGTGCCCGGCGTTCCGACTTCATCGGCATAATAAAGATGATAAACATCCGGTGCATCAAAATTGACGGTCTTTTTAATAAACCTCATGCCAAGCAGATCCGTATAAAAATCGTAATTCGCCTGTGGATCGCTTGCCATTACTGTTATATGATGAATTCCGTTAATTCTCTTTTCCATTTTAATTTTCCTTTCTACCCGCGAATTTTATCGAGCAGTTCATTTAACATTTTTACTTCGCTTAATTTTATATTAGCAAACAAATTTTCAAACTTATCTTCTAAATCATCCATCTTTTTGAGGAGTTCAATCCCGCTGTCTGTTATTTTTACTTCAACTCTTCTTCTATCTTCAGGACAAATTTCTCTTTCTACAAGTCCTTTATTTTTAAGCCGTTCAACGAGTCTTGAGGCGTCGGACATTTTATCAAGCATTCTATCTTTAAGCAGATTAATTGACGCCGGATTTGGATGCTGCCCTCTAAGGATCCGCAGTATATTATATTGCGTACCGGTTATATCAAAACTTTTAAAGAAATCGGCTTGATGATTCGACAACCAGCCGTGAGTATAAATTAAATTCACGGCCAGTTTGTGAAAATCGTTTTTAAATTTTTTCTGTTTGATTTCGTCTTCGAGTTTCATTTATGATTTTTTGACTAATTGGAGATCAATAACTAATTCAACCTCGCGCCCAACAACAAGAGCGCCTGTTTCAATTGCAGTATTCCATTTCAAATTATAATCAAAACGGTTGATCTCACCGGTAACTTTGAATCCAGCTTTTGTATTTCCCCACGGATCTTTTACCATACCATTATACCTAACGTCAAGCTCAACCTGTTTTGTAACATCGCGAATTGTAAGATCGCCGACAAGTTTATATTTGTTATCGCCAACTTTTTTCATCAACTTACCTTTGAAAGTCATTTTTGGAAATTTCTCTGCATTAAAGAAATCATCCGAACGTAAATGTTTGTCGCGCCCTTCGTTATCCGTAAAGATGCTTGCTGTATTAACTGTGAATTCAATATTTGCTGTTGAAAAGTCGTCGCCGTTTGTGGCTACTTTTGCCTCATAATCCTTAAAAAATCCGTCAACATCAGTAATAACAAGATGTGATACGCTGAAACCGATTTTAGAATGGGATTTATCAACGGACCAGTTTGTCTGGGCTGATAAAGATGCTGCTGAAAAAACAAGAATGGCGAGGAAAAGATTTATTTTACGCATTGTATTGCTCCTTTTGATTGTGAGTGATTATACTAATAATTTTTATTTATGTTATAACGTCTAATGTTGTAACGCATATTTTTAATGGAAAGTTCCGCTATGAAATTTTTTTACTAAAATGTTTATTTAACCGCCATTATGAAGGGTTTTGGTAAAGTAGTATTCGAACGACGGGTAAGTGGCGGTACAGCTCTATATGTAAAAGCAGATTGGAATACGAACTTAAAAAATAAATTTCTGTCTTAGACAAATTTCTTTAACTTATCAATATCCTTATGTTTTCCTAAGAGAATTAACGCGGTATCCGGAGAAAATTTATAAGATGATTCCGGTACAATAATCATTTCGTCTTGAAGAATATTTTTTATTGCAATTATAGTCACATTATATTTTTGTCTTAGGTTAAGTTCTTTTATTGTTTTCCCTACAAAGTCATCGGGTAGTGCTATTTCCACAATGCTGTATTCTGGTGCCAGTGGTATTTGATCGATAAGCGAAGGGATTGAAAGTCTTCTTGCAAGCCGCAGTGCCGATTCCTTTTCTGGATAAATTATTTCTGTAGCACCAACGGAGACGTATACTTCTCCTCTAAGCGCATTCATTGATTTTACTATAATATGCTTAACCCCAATTGACTTCAGATGAACAATTGCAAGTATTGTAGCTTCCATATAGTTTTCGCCGAGACCGAGAATAGCGGTATCAAAGTTCTTATCCACAAACTCATCTATTGCCTTTTGATCCATTGCATTAGCCGCAACCGCTTCAGTAACAAAATTCTTAATATCTTCAACAATATCCTTGTCCGAATCAATTGCCAGAACCTGATGACCCTGTTTAGCAAGTTCAACAGCAACGTTAAATCCGAATGTTCCAAGACCGATTACAACAAATTGTTTCATTTCTTCCTCCTAACCTGTCATAACATTTCCTTGCGGAAACGAGTACTTAACTGTTTTTATTTTTCCCACCAATGAATATCCTATTGCAAGGGGGCCAACACGTCCCACAATCATTGTTAATATTATTAACAACTTACCCGATGTTGTTAACGACGGGGTTATTCCCATAGAAAGCCCTACTGTTCCCAATGCAGATGCGGCTTCAAAAGATATTTGTATAAGTGAAAATCCTTCCGTAAGCAAAAGCAAAGCAACTATTGTTAGCAAATAAAAAAACGAAATAAAAGTAATTGCAAGTGCTTTGTTAACGGTAGATTCTCCAATAGTATGTTTGAATACGCTGACTTCCTCTCTATTAGTAATTACTTTTTTTAAGAATAGAATTACAATACCAAACGTTGATGTTTTTATTCCGCCTCCGGTACTTCCCGGCGATGCACCGATAAACATTAAAATAATAATTATAAATAAGCTGAAAGCGCGCATGCTTCCTATATCAATAGTATTAAAGCCCGTTGTAGACGAAGCGGATATAGTCTGAAATGATGCGTTTAAAATTCTATGCACTATTGAAAAGTTAACACTATTAGTTGATTCTGAAAAGAATAGGATAACCGTTCCCAAAAACATCAACGCGAATGTGACCGACAGAACCAATTTGCTATGGTTGGATAACCTGATCGGCTTGATTCCCTTGGCGCGGTTTATAACGAACTTATACAGATCGTATAAAACAAAAAATCCTATACCGCCGGCTATTGTAATAAATGCAACTATTCCATGTGCTAAAAGATTTTGGGAATATGAAGTAAAACTATCCGAGTACAAAGAAAACCCCGCGGTACAAAAAGCAGAGATTGAGTGAAAAATCCCCGAGTAAGCTGCATCAAATATGGTTCCCCTATCAAGAAACACTATTGTTAATACTGCTGCGCCAATGAATTCAAATGCCAATGTGAAGAGCACAACGGCTTTAACAAATTTTTTTATTTCCAAATTGCCGGGACGGGCAATCGACTCGTTAAACACCTGTTTGCCATTAAGCGAGAACCTGAATCCGGCGGCTATTGCAATCAGCGCAATAAAGATCATATACCCAAGACCGCCAATCTGAATCAACACAAGAATTACAAGTTGCCCGAACGTTGAATAGTATTTGCCCGTGTCTAATACAGCAAGCCCCGTTGTGCTGATTGCAGAAGCTGCGGTGAACAGAGCATCCACAAATGATGTGCTTGTGTTCTGCGAAGAGGAGACCGGAAGAGTTAATATTAAAGCTCCGGTAACTGTCAAAACTAAATATCCTATTAACAGAAATTGAACGGGAGTAATTTTTTTCTTCATATTAATTGAGTAATTACATTGTTAATAAAAACTACGGACTCTAAAATGCGTTTTGATAAACGAATAGCAAATAAACTTTAAATTCTTTACAAAATCTTTATGACAAAGAAATTAATTTTATGTTTTGTTTACACACTTAATGAAAGTTTATAAATATTTTGCGCGTAAGATAAATAAATTTACAGCACTTTAATAAACCGTTGATTAGTTTTGGTCTGTAACGGCTGATAATTATGTCGATTTAATTTTTGAAGAAGGAAGATGTGATATGGAAACACCTGTTAAAAAAAATGAATCCGGCGAATTAAATATTGAAACCGCAGCAAAGCATTTCAAATCATATATAAGAAAGATCTGGAATTCGTCTATAACAAAATATTTCCTTTCCGCATTTATCATTTCGATATCAGGACTTTTACTTTATTTAATTCACCTTCACATTGGTTATCAATCGATTTCTCTTGTATTCCTCTTTATAATATCGCTTTTGCCATTAATGAATTTTAAGCCGGGACCAATTTTTCTTGCCGCAGTAATGAGCGCGCTTATCTGGAACTTCTTCTTCATTCCGCCTTATTACACTTTCCGGATTGGTAAAGTTGAAGATGCGATGATGTTCTTAATGTATTTTGTTATTGCTTCGGTTTCCGGTTTACTAATTTCCCGGATTCGTACTCAACAGATTTTAATAAATCAGAAGGAAAGAAGAACCGCGGCGCTTTACAATTTAACCCGGGACCTTTCATCTTCCAGATCACTCGATGACGTGACTCAATGCTCGGTTAATCATCTTAAAGAAACATTTCATTCAGAAGTAGTTTTTCTCTATCCGGAAACCGATAAAAGTCTTAAATCGTCGGTTCACCCGGCAAGTACATTCAAAATTGATGACGCAGAGAGAAACGTTGCGCAAATCTCTTTTTTGAGTTCACAAAAAGTCGGAAGGTTTACTCACAATGTTTCTTCTATTTCGCCAGTTACTTATGTTCCATTAACCACCAAAAGCCGGAAGTACGGAGTTGCCGGATTGATTTTTCCTGAGGATGCATTGTTAGACACAGAGGCAGAGTCTTTACTCGATACTTTCATTGCGCAGATAAGCACTGCAATTGAAAGAGAATATTTAACGGAACTTGCTAAGAATAATCTTGTTATAGCCGAATCAGAAAAATTATATAAAACTCTTTTTGATTCGATCTCGCACGAGCTGAAGACTCCTATTACAACAATAATCGGCGCAATCAGTTCTTTAAAAGACGAAAAGATTAACGGTAACCGGAATATAATTTTACAACTGATAGATGAAGCCGGAATTGCAACTGAGCGGTTAAAAAGATTGGTTGAAAACTTACTCGATATTACGCGGCTTGAACGTGGCAATCTTAAACTAAAAAAAGATTGGCATTCAATTGCAGATCTACTTTACTCTTCTATAAGCAGAGTAGAATCCGATTCTTCTAACCGCAAAATAAACTGCAATATTGAAGAGGATGCCGGATTATACAATTTTGATTATCCGCTTCTTGAACAGGCTTTAATAAACATACTTCACAACTCTATTGAATATACAGGAGATGAGTGTAAAATAGATGTAACTGCAAAAAGAAGATCGGACTCAATTGTTATAACAATATCCGACGATGGAAAAGGTTTTCCGGAAAACGAAATTAAAAACCTGTTTACAAAATTTTATAGAATCCCCGGAACAAAAGCCGGTGGAACCGGGCTTGGACTTTCGATAGCAAAAGGATTTATTGAAGCTCATGGCGGAACAATTAAAGCGCAGAACCGTCCGGGCGGCGGCGCAGAGTTTATTATTTTACTTCCAATAAATTCATAATTAATATGGCATCACAAAACACAATCGTTGTAATTGACGACGAATCGCAGATAAGAAAAATATTGTCTATTACTCTTGGAGCTGAGGGATTCAAAGTAATTGAGGCATCAAAAGGTAAAGAGGGAATTGTAGCGGTTGCAAATAATCATCCGCAGCTTGTAATACTGGATCTTGGACTGCCCGATGAAGACGGATTTACAGTGCTCAAAGAAATCCGAACGTGGTCGAATATTCCGATAATAATTCTTTCTGTTAGAAATTCGGAAGATGATATCGTAAAAGCTCTTGACCTTGGAGCAGATGATTACGTCACAAAACCATTTAACACGGCGGAACTTATCGCAAGAATAAGAGCGAATATTAGAAGAACACAACTGCCCGATAGTCAGTCCGTTGTTGTTAACGGAGATCTTAAAATTGATTTTTCGAAAAGATTAATTTATAAAAACGATGAGGAGTTAAAAGTAACAAACACAGAATACATGTTATTGTTTCTATTATTTAGAAATTTAGATAAGGTTCTTACTCATAATTACCTTTTAAAAGAAATCTGGGGTCCGGTTCATTCAGAGGATTCGCAATACTTAAGAGTTTTTATTGGTCAGATCAGAAAAAAAATTGAGGACGACCCCGCTCACCCAAAGTATATTACTACTGATTCGGGTGTTGGATACAGAATGCGGTTGATTAACAATTAAAATTTGGGGCGCTTATAGCGCGCCCCGTTAACAGAAATTATTTTCCCGTTTTAATATTCTTTTCTCCGTTTGCAAACTCCCAAACAGCGAAATAACCCATTTTAATTATCTGGGTCATTTTATTAAAGTCAATCTTATCAACATGATCTGTGGGTTGATGGTAATCGGGATGCATTGCCGCCATAACACCGTAAACAGGAATGTCTTTAGCAGAGAATGACGAGAAGTCCGATCCGCCAGTTGGTCTCTTGGAAGGATTAAATCTTATCTCAAGACCAAGGTTATGATCTGTATTAGCTTTCTCGATAACGTCCTTAAGAGCCGGAAAATCCTCTGAGTACTGTATTCCAAGTTTAACCCCCTTAGAGTCGTCGTCCGTGTTTCTTCCAATCATATCATAATTAAGATTAAGAATTAAATTTTCTTGCGGTGCGAATTTATTAACAAAGTATCTGGAGCCGAGCAGACCTTTTTCCTCGCCGGTCCAGCATGCAAATATTATTGTCCGCTTCGGTTTAATTCCGGATTCAGCGAAAGCTTTTGCAATAGTCATAACACCGATTGTTCCGGAACCGTTATCATCAGCACCATTCCAGATATATCCTTCGTTTGTACCAACGTGATCATAGTGCCCGCCTACAACAATAACCTCGTTGGGATTTTCACCTTCAATCATTCCCAGAACATTTCGTCCGCGCACAACTTTGGTTTTAACGCTTGTTTTTATAAATGCAGATTTTCCTTTCAATTCCCGTGAAGCTGATTTTAATTTTTCAGCAGCTTCTTTTTCAAATTTTGTTAAATCAACTCCGCTTCCTTTAAGAATTTCATTAGCAACGCGTGCGCTTACAGTTATTGAGTTCAATCCCGACCGCAAGGTATCTTCAGGAATACTTAATCTGATTGATGAACCCGCTGTTAATCTTTTATCTCCTTCGTAAGATGGAGTGTTATACCTGAACGGGTAGTTTACAGCTGCGGCTTGTAAAAGGTCTGAGCCCACGTTATAATCTATTACTGCTGCCGCACCGAGTTTTTCAAGAATTTCAT
>JBBIHP010000103.1:0-10129 GCA_037446915.1 Ignavibacteria bacterium | reverse complement strand
GAAGTAATTGTTAGACAGATGTTACAGAAACTTCAAATAATTTCTGCCGGCGATACTAACTTTATTGAGGAAGACCTTGTTGATAGAAATAAACTCTTAGATGAGAACGAGCGAATTGAAAATATGGTAGTTATAATGGATCCAGGTCAATCTAAATTCAAAGCCGGTCAGTTAGTTACTAAACCTAAATTTAGAGAGATTAATGCCGAACTTACTCGTAAGGGTAAGAAGACCATGAAATCACGTGATGCTGAACCGGGAACATTTGATAACGTTCTTTTAGGTATTACGCACGCTGCGTTATCAACCGAAAGCTTTATTTCTGCTGCTTCGTTCCAGGAGACTACAAAGGTTCTAACCAATGCTGCTACTGAAGCTAAAGTTGATACGCTGAATGGGCTAAAAGAAAACGTGGTTATGGGGCATTTAATTCCAGCTGGTACAGGACTCAAGAAATATAAAAGTATAATTTTAACTGGTGAAGAAACGGCTGAAGAAATTAACATAAAAGCTGAAGAGTTAGAAGAGAAAGAATCCGTTTAGGTATTTTTAAAATAAATGCTTGGTATTTCTTGACAATTGGAATGATTATCAATAAATTTGAAGTCTGAATTTTTATCAAAAATGAAATATTTTCGGAGGTAATTACGTGCCAACGATAAACCAGTTGGTTAGAAAAGGTAGAGTAGTAGTAACTTCAAAGAATAAAGCACCTGCTTTAGATGCTTGTCCTCAAAAGCGTGGTGTTTGCACCAGAGTATATACAACTACTCCAAAGAAACCTAATTCGGCCCTTAGAAAAGTTGCAAGAGTTAGATTGACAAATCATATTGAGGTTACTGCATATATTCCCGGTGAGGGACATAATTTGCAAGAACACTCAATTGTTTTGATTAGAGGCGGTAGAGTTAAGGATTTACCGGGCGTTAGGTACCATATCATTCGTGGTACACTGGATACTGGTGGTGTTGAGGATAGAAAGAAAGGCCGGTCTAAATATGGAACAAAAAAACCAAAAGCTAAATAATTAATATGAGAAAAAAGAGAGCAGAAAAAAGATTTCTAAAACCAGACCCAAAATACAATGATATTTTGGTTTCCAAGCTTATTAACTACTTAACTTGGCATGGTAAAAAATCAACAACAAGAAATATGGTATATGATAGTTTTTCTTTGATTGAACAAAAAGCAAAAAAACCTGCTATGGAAGTATTTAAAAAAGCTATTCAAAATGTTCAACCTCTAGTAGAAGTTAGAAGTAGAAGAGTTGGCGGTGCTACTTATCAAGTTCCTATGGAAGTTAGACCCGAACGAAGAACTTCATTAGCTTTGAGGTGGATTAGAATTTATTCGAGAGAAAGAAAAGATAAATCGATGGCGGCAAAACTTGCTGCAGAACTTTTAGCAGCCGCAAATGGCGAAGGAAATTCTGTTAAGAAGAAAGATGATACTCACAGAATGGCCGAAGCCAATAAAGCATTTGCACATTTTAAATGGTAGAAGGGAGTTTTTAGTTTTAGATGTCCACTAAACGTGTTGAAATAAGTAAAGTAAGAAACATCGGTATTATGGCCCACATCGATGCCGGTAAAACAACTACTACAGAAAGAATTCTGTATTATACAGGTAAATTACATCGCATGGGTGAAGTACATGATGGTGCTGCGACTATGGATTGGATGGAACAGGAAAAAGAACGTGGTATTACAATTACAAGCGCTGCAACAACTACATCGTGGAAGAATAATCAAATTAATATTATTGATACTCCCGGTCACGTTGATTTTACAGTCGAAGTTGAACGATCTTTGAGAGTTCTGGATGGTGCTATTGCTCTTTTCTGCGCAGTTGGTGGTGTTGAACCACAATCTGAAACTGTTTGGAGGCAAGCTGATAAATATGGTGTACCAAGAATTGCTTTTGTTAATAAAATGGATCGTGTAGGTGCTGATTTCTATAATGCTGTTAATATGATGAAAGAAAAACTGGGTGCCAATGCAGTCCCGATTACTTTACCTGTTGGAGATGGTGAGTTGTTTAATGGTTTTATTGATCTCCTGTCTATGAAAGCAATAATGTTTCATGATGATACTTTCGGAACAACTTTCGAAGATGTTGAAATACCCTCTGATCTTATTCCGATTGCACAGAAATATAGAACTCATATGCTCGAAGCTGTATCGGATGTAGATGATACATTGCTTGAGAAATATTTAGAAGGTAAAGAGATATCCGAAGAAGAAATTAAACCTGTATTAAGAGCTGCTACAATCCAGTTAAAAATAATTCCTGTATTGTGTGGTTCTTCATTTAAGAATAAAGGTGTACAGAAATTATTAGATGCTGTTATTGATTTCTTACCATCTCCTCTTGATTTAGGAAATCTTACAGCACATCATATTCATAAAAGTGATCATGTTGAAAGAAAGATAGATCCTAATGAAAAATTTACTGCGCTGGCTTTCAAAATTATGACGGACCCTTATGTTGGTAAATTAACTTTTATTAGAGTCTATAGCGGTACTTTAAAAGCCGGATCATATATTTATAATTCGGTAAGTGATAAAAAAGAAAGAGTGGGACGTGTTCTTCAAATGCATGCAAACCACCGTGAGGATATGGATGAAATAAGAGCTGGTGATATTGCTGCACTGGTTGGATTGAAATATACCAAGACTGGAGATACTCTTTGCACTGAAGAAGATGCAATTATTCTTGAGAGAATGGCATTCCCGGAACCTGTGATTCAGATTGCAATTGAACCTAAAACCAAAGCTGATCAGGATAAACTTTCTGAATCGCTTGCAAAGCTTAGTGATGAAGATCCAACATTTAAAGTAAAAGTTGATGATGAAACCGGCCAGACTCTTATTAGTGGTATGGGCGAACTTCACCTCGAAATTCTTGTAGATAGAATGAAGAGAGAATTCAAAGTTGAGGCAAATGTTGGTAAACCTCAGGTAGCATATAGAGAAACAATTACAAAGTCAGTTCAGGCAGAAGGTAAATTTGTTAAACAGACTGGTGGACGAGGTAAATACGGTCATGTCTGGTTAGAAATCTCACCTAATGAACCTGGTAAAGGTTTTGAATTTGAAAATGCAATTGTGGGTGGATCTGTTCCAAAAGAATATATTAATCCAATTGTTAATGGATTACATGATGCAATGAGAAACGGTGTTCTTGCCGGATACCCGGTTGTAGATATTAAGGTTAAGTTATTTGATGGATCATATCATGATGTGGATTCAGATGAAATATCATTTAAAGTTGCTGCATCAATTGGTTTTAAAAATGGTGCATTAAAAGCTAACCCTATTTTACTTGAACCGATGATGAGTGTAGAGGTGATAACCCCAGAAGAGTACCTTGGAGATGTAATGGGAGATTTAAATTCCCGTAGAGGTAAAATTGAAGGATTTAATTCCAGGAATGACGCTCAGGTTATTAAAGCAATGGTTCCTTTAGCACAGATGTTTGGTTATGCAACCACATTGCGTTCTATGACTCAAGGTAGAGCTATATACACAATGCAATTTTCACATTATTCAGAAGTACCTAAATCAGTAGCTGAAGAGATTACTGAAAAATCGCAGTCAAAAAAAATAGCTCAATCAGCTTAGTAAAAAATATTAATTATATTTAATTAAGAAAATAAACAATAAGGAGAGTAACTAGATGGCAAAAGAAAAATTTGATCGTAGTAAACCTCATGTTAACATAGGTACGATCGGACACGTAGACCATGGCAAAACTACTCTTACTGCAGCCATCACCATGGCATTAGCATTAAAAGGTCTTTCTCAGGTAAGAACCTTCGATAGTATTGATAATGCTCCTGAAGAAAGAGAAAGAGGTATTACAATTGCAACTGCTCACGTTGAATACTCAACAGAAAATAGGCATTATGCTCATGTTGACTGCCCGGGCCACGCTGACTATGTAAAGAACATGATTACTGGTGCTGCTCAAATGGACGGTGCAATTCTTGTTGTTGCTGCTACCGATGGTCCAATGCCTCAAACGAGAGAACATATTCTTCTTGCAAGACAGGTAGGCGTTCCAAGAATAGTAGTATTCTTGAACAAAGTTGATATGATGGATGATCCTGAATTAATCGACTTAGTTGATATGGAATTAAGAGAATTATTAACAAAATACGAATTCCCCGGAAATGAAATTCCGATTGTTCGTGGTTCTGCTTTAAAAGCTCTTGAAGCTGGTACATCAAACGCTCCAACTACAGATGAAAGATATAACTGCATTTGGGAGTTAATGAAGGCAGTTGACAATTATGTACCAATACCACAGCGTGATGCTGATAAACCTTTCTTAATGCCTGTGGAAGACGTATTTTCTATTACAGGACGTGGTACCGTTGCTACTGGAAGAGTTGAAAGAGGTACGCTTAAATTGAACGAAGAAGTTGAATTGATTGGTCTTGGTGTTCATAAGAAAACTGTTGTTACCGGTATCGAAATGTTTAGAAAAGAATTAGATTCTGCAATTGCTGGCGATAATGCCGGATTGTTATTACGTGGTGTTGATAAAACAGAAATTGAAAGAGGAATGGTTCTTGCAAAAACTGGTTCCATTACTCCTCATAAGAAATTTGAAGCTAAAGTTTATATCCTTTCAAAAGAAGAAGGTGGACGTCATACACCATTCTTTAATGGTTATAGACCACAGTTTTATTTCAGAACAACCGACGTAACCGGAATTGCAACTTTACCTGAAGGAACCGAAATGGTTATGCCTGGCGATAACGTTCAGTTAAAAATCGATTTAATTTCTGAAATTGCTATGGAAGAAGGTTTGAAATTCGCTATTCGCGAAGGTGGTAGAACAGTTGGTGCTGGTTTCGTAACAAAGATTATTGAATAGTAATAAACATTGAATAGGGGAAAGTAAATGCTTTCCCTTTATTATGTCTGAACAAGGAGATTATTAAAAGTGCCCGGTCAAAAAATTAGAATTAAGCTTAAGTCATACGATCATATTTTGATTGACAAATCAACTGAAAAGATCATAAAAACTGTTAAAAGTACTGGTGCTGTTGTGTCCGGTCCTATTCCGCTTCCTACAAGAAGAACAGTCTTTACAGTATTAAGATCTCCTCACGTTGATAAAAAATCTCGTGAACAATTCGAGATAAGGGCTCATAAAAGAATTATCGATATCCACAATTCTAATAATAAAACTGTCGATGCATTAAGCAAGCTCGAAATTCCTGCTGGCGTTGACATAGAGATAAAGTTATAGGGAAAAAAATGCCTGGTCTGTTAGCAAAAAAATTAGGAATGACTAATATATACTCCGAAGATGGTCAAATAATTCCGGTTACAGTTCTTGAAGCCGGACCATGTAAGGTCTATTCAGTTAAAACCAACGACAAAGATGGTTACTCTTCAGTTCAGTTAGGATTCGGAGAAAAGAAAGAGAAAAAAATTAATAAACCTCAAATTACAGTTTACAAAAAACTTGGTCTTGTTCCACCCGCAGCTCTACAGGAATTCAGAAATTTTGAACCTGATCAATTCAAAGTAGGGGATGAAGTTAAAGCTGATCTTTTTCTGGTGGGTGATAAGGTTAAAGTTTCTGGTAAGAGTAAAGGAAAAGGTTTTCAGGGAGTAATTAAAAGACATGGTTTTGGTGGTGTCGGTGGAACAACGCACGGTCAAAGCGATAGAGTAAGAGCTCCCGGTTCTATTGGTGCAAGTTCATATCCATCAAGAGTTTTTAAAGGGCAGAGAATGGCCGGACGAAAAGGATATGAAAGTGTTACAGTTAGAAATTTAAAAGTTGTTAAAGTTATTGTAGATAAAAATATTATAATGGTAAAAGGAGCAGTTCCAGGCTCTATAAATTCAATTGTGGCAATTAATAAATAGTGTTATTGAAAATGAAATTAGAAGTCCTAAAAACTGATGGTACAAAATCTGGCGAGAAAGTAGATCTCTCTAAAGAAATTTTTGGTATAGAACCGAATGATCATGTTCTCTATTTAGCTGTTAAAGCATACCTTGCAAATCAACGTCAAGGAACTCATAAAGCAAAAGAGAGAAATGAAGTGCGCGGCGGTGGTAAGAAACCATGGCGTCAAAAAGGTCGTGGTGGTGCAAGAGCCGGATCTACAAGATCTCCACTTTGGGTTGGTGGTGGTTCTATATTTGGACCAAAACCCAGAGATTATACACAAAAGTTGAACAAAAAAGTTGTTTCACTTGCTAGAAAATCGGCGTTGTCTTATAAAGCCAAAGCTAATCAAATTATTGTTGTAGAAGATTTTAATTTCGAATCTCCTAAAACAAAGGAATTTGCGAAGATATTAAATGCACTTCAGCTTAAAGGTAAAAAGACATTATTCCTTACAAACGGAACGCTGGAAAATGTTTATAAATCCGGTAGAAATATTGAACGCATTAATATACTTGAAGCTAACAAAGCTTCTGCATACGAGTTGTTGAATAATCAGATTCTTGTTATGCAAAAAAGCGCAGTAAATCTTTTAGAAAGCACATTTAAATAATACGGTTAAAAAATGAAAAGTATTTTAATACGACCTTTGATTACAGAAAAAATGTCCGGTATTAGCGAAAAGCATCCTAATAAATTTGGATTTATTGTTTCCGTTGATGCAAATAAAATTCAGATTGCTAAGGCAATTAAAGATAAATTCAATGTTGATGCTGTTTCTATCAATACGATAAGATATAAAGGTAAACAGAGAACTCAATTTACTCGTAAAGGTCGCTTTACAGGAAGAACAGCAAAATTTAAAAAAGCTATTGTTACACTTAAAGAAGGTCAAACTATTGACATTTTTGGTCAAGCTTAAGACCAATTGTTTTGGAGCTGAATTAAATGGCAATTAGAAAATTAAAACCAAATACACCCGGTACAAGATTTATGAGTATCTCTTCATTTGAAGAGATAACCAAAACTTCTCCGGAAAAATCCTTGACAGTTTCTCTAAAGAAATCTGGCGGTAGAAATAATTTAGGTAGAGTTACTTCACGTCATCGCGGCGGTGGACACAAAAGACGTTATAGAATTATCGATTTCAAAAGAGAAAAATATGGAGTACCGGCTAAAGTTTTTTCAATTGAATACGATCCGAATAGAACATCCAGAATAGCTTTACTCAATTATTCCGATGGTGAAAAAAGATATATTCTTGCACCAGAAGGATTAAAAGTAGGCGATACTTTAATGTCCGGTTCAGGTTCCGAAATAAAAGTAGGTAACTCACTTCCGCTTAAAGAGATTCCTCTTGGTAGTTTTGTTCACAACGTAGAAATGAAACCGGGTAAAGGTGGACAGATTGGAAGAAGTGCAGGAGCTTCAATACAGTTAATGGCAAGAGAAGGAAAATATGCACAGTTAAAAATGCCATCTGGCGAAGTTAGAATGGTTAGCGTTGATTGTATGGCAACTTATGGAGCTGTTGGTAATTCGGATCATGAAAATATAAGTCTGGGCAAAGCCGGACGTAGTAGATGGCTTGGTAAAAGACCTCATGTAAGAGGTGTTGCAATGAACCCTGTTGATCACCCGATGGGTGGTGGAGAAGGCAAGACATCCGGTGGTGGTCATCCTGTTTCTCCATGGGGACAGAAATCCAAAGGATTGAAAACAAGAAAAAGAAAAAATACAACTAACAAACTTATTATCAAGAGAAGAAAATAATTTAGAGTAACGTATGCCAAGATCAGTCAAAAAAGGTCCTTTTATTAGTGTTAAACTCTTACAGAAAGTAAGAAAACTTAACGAAACCAATCAGAAAAAAATAATTAAAACCTGGTCTCGTGCAAGCACTATTTCTCCGGAGTTTGTAGGACACACAATAGCAGTTCATAACGGAAATAAAATGATTCCTGTTTATATATCTGAAAATATGGTTGGTCATAAACTTGGTGAGTTTTCACCTACCAGAATTTTTAGAGGACATCCGGGAACAAAAGCTGAAAAAGCATCTAAAGTAAAATGATGCCATTGGTATAAAATCGAGGAAATTAAATAATGGAAGCAAAAGCTACACATAAATATATCGGTTCTTCGCCACGTAAAATGAGATTGGTAATTGATTTGATTAGAGGTAAGTCAGTTGATCAGGCAATTGAGATATTACACTTTTCTCCAAAACATTCATCAAAACCCGCTGAAAAGGTTTTAAGATCCGCGGTTTCTAACTTGATGAATAAAGAGGATGGTGCCAAACAGGAAGTATCTAACTTGTTTGTTAAAGAAGCTTTCGTAAACCAGGGACCAACATTAAAAAGAATTTCAGCTGCTCCAATGGGCAGAGCGTATAGAATAAGAAAAAGATCGAATCACCTAACAATTGTTGTTGCAACAAAAAAGTAATCTTAGGAGGAAGTTTTGGGTCAAAAGACTAATCCAATTGGTTTAAGAGTTGGAGTTATTAAAGGATGGGAATCGAATTGGTACGAAAACAAAAGTTACGCACCTAAACTCATCGAAGATAAAAAATTAAGAACTTATGTTCGTAAAAGATTACAGAACGCCGGTATTGCTTCTATCAAAATTGATAGAACTTCAAAAAATATTATTCTTACTATTCATACATCAAGACCCGGTGTTGTTATTGGGAAAAGCGGTAAGGAAATTGCACAGATCGAAGAAGAATTAAAAAAATTAACTGACAAGGAAGTAAAAATTCAGATTACCGAAATAAAGAGACCTGAATTAGATGCGTTTCTTGTTGCTGAAAATATTGCTAAACAGATTGAAGGAAGAATTTCTTTCCGTCGTGCAATGAAATCTGCAATTACATCTGCAATGCGAATGGGTGCCGAAGGAATAAGAGTTATGTGTTCCGGAAGATTAGGCGGTGCAGAAATGGCACGTACCGAACAGTATAAAGAAGGTAGAATTCCTCTTCATACTTTACGTGCCGATATCGATTATGCACACGGAAGAGCAGAAACAATTTATGGTTCTATCGGAATTAAAGTTTGGATCTGCCGCGGAGAAATTTTAGGAAGACGTTCAACAGAATAAAGTTACAGTAAAAAGTTTTAGGAGTTTTTCTCATGTTAATGCCAAAAAGAGTAAAGTATCGTAAAGCACATAGAGGTAGAAGAACAGGCAAAGCTACCCGTGGTCATCTTGTTAATTTTGGTGATTACGGATTGAAAGCAATGGAACCAGCATGGATTACCAGCCGCCAGATTGAGGCTTGCCGTGTTGCGTTATCTCGCCAAATGAAACGTGATGGTAAAGTGTGGATCAGAATTTTTCCGGATAAACCTGTTACAAAGAAGCCTCTCGAAACTAGAATGGGTAAAGGAAAGGGAGCTCCGGAATTCTGGGTTGCTGTTGTATTACCCGGTCGAATAATGTTTGAAGTCGGGGGCGTGGATAAAGCTACTGCTCAAGATGCTCTAACTGTTGCTGCGCATAAATTGCCAATTAAAACAAAAATAGTTCAAAGACCGGATTTAGAATCATAAAAGGATTTTTATAATATGAAGATTTACGAAATCAAAGGAATGTCCACAGAAGAAATAAAGAAAAGAATTCTCGAAGAACAAAAGAATCTTGTGGATTTGAGATTCCAGCAAGAATTAAAAAATCTAACAAATACAGCTAAACTGCGTCTTGTAAAAAAAGATATTGCTAAAATGAAAACGATTCTTAAAGAACGTGAAATGCAGGAAGCTAAAAACTCAAAGACAAATTAATAAGGAGAAATTCTTTTTCGATGGAGACCAGAAATACAAGAAAAATTAGAATCGGTTCTGTAGTTAGTAATAAAATGAATAAGAGCATTATTGTTGCTATTGAAAGACGTGTTGCGCATCCGATCTATAAAAAATATTTTAAGAAGACTACCAGATTAATGGCACATGATGATAAGAATGAATGCGGATTGGGTGATATTGTTAAGATTATGGAAACTCGACCATTAAGTAAAAGAAAAAAATGGCGGTTGGTAGAAATAGTTGAAAAAGCAAAATAGTTGCCTTTGCACTTTATAAAGTTTGATTGGGAGTTTATAAAAAATGATTCAAGAAGAAACATATTTAGTAGTTGCGGATAATTCCGGGGCTAAAAAAGTCCGATGTATTCGCGTCTTAGGTGGCAGTAATAGAAGATACGCCAG
>JBBIHP010000102.1:7384-10251 GCA_037446915.1 Ignavibacteria bacterium | reverse complement strand
TATATGGAATGGAAAGAATTATGGGTAGAGCCGATAATCCGGTTCGACAGGTTCTTAATTATGCATCGGATAAATTTGCAAAGCATCTACCTATAATTTATGTGCTTACAGTTGTTGATAAAAATGAAATGGGAGAGCTTGTAATTAAAGGTTTGTATATCGGTGATGATTATGAATGTTTTAAGCTGGCAGCCGAACTCTCATTGAAAGTTAATTTTGTAATGCTTGAAAAGCCTTTGAATAAAGTTGTTGTTTATCTCGACTCTCATGAATTTAAAAGTACATGGCTGGGAAATAAAAGCGTTTATAGAACCCGTATGGCAATAGCTGATGGAGGAGAATTAATAGTTCTTGCGCCCGGATTAAAAGAATTTGGAGAAGACAAAGAGATTGACAGATTAATTAGAAAATACGGATATAAAACGACTCCGGAAATTTTACAATTCGTTAATGATAATGATGAACTTAAAAATAATTTAAGTGCAGCAGCTCATCTTATTCATGGTTCATCGGAAAATAGATTTACAATTACATATTGTCCCGGCTCTCTATCAAAAGAGGAAATTGAAAGTGTTAATTTCAGGTATGCGGACTTAAATACAATGATGAGTAAATATAATCCCATAAAATTATCGGATGGATATAATACTATGCCCGATGGGGAAGAAATATTCTTTATTTCAAATCCTGCTCTTGGGCTGTGGGCGCACAAAGATCGTTTTAATAACTGAATAAAATAAGGAGTAGTAAAATGCAAAAGGGTGAATTAAAAGCGAATGCTGATATTGGTTTAGTAGGATTGGCTGTTATGGGTGAGAACCTTGTATTGAATATGGAAAGTCATGGTTTTACTGTTGCTGTTTATAATCGAACTGTTGATAAAGTAAATGCATTTGTTAACGGACGCGGAAAGGGGAAAAAAATAGTAGGCGTTTCTTCTATAGAAGGACTTGTTGCTTCATTGAAAAGACCTCGTAAAATTATGCTTATGGTTAAAGCCGGTAAACCGGTTGATGACTTTATTGAATTATTAATCCCTCATCTTGAAAAAGGAGATATAATAATAGACGGTGGTAATTCACACTTTCCGGATTCAATAAGAAGAACTAAATATGTTGAAGAGAAAGGATTCCTTTTCATCGGAACAGGAGTATCCGGTGGAGAAGAAGGTGCTCTTAAAGGACCATCTATTATGCCCGGCGGTTCACCATCTGCATGGCAGCATGTTAAACCGATATTCCAATCTATTGCTGCTAAAGTTGAAGATGGAACTCCTTGCTGCGATTGGGTTGGTGAAAATGGTGCCGGACATTTTGTTAAAATGGTTCATAACGGAATTGAATACGGCGATATGCAGTTAATATGTGAGGCTTACCAATTATTAAAGGATTTTGTTGGACTTAATTATGATGAAATGTATAATGTATTTAAGGAGTGGAACGAAGGTGAACTTGATAGTTATTTAATTGAAATTACCAGAGATATTCTTGCATACAAAGATGAAGACGGATTACCGCTTGTTGAAAAAATTCTTGATACAGCAGGACAAAAAGGAACAGGTAAATGGACTGTACTTGCATCATTAGATGTTGGTGCCCCTCTTACCTTAATTGGAGAAGCTGTTTATGGCAGAACTCTTTCTTCTATGAAAGATGAAAGAGTTGAGGCATCGAAAGTATTAAGCGGACCAAAACCAAATTATAAAGGTGATAAAAAACAATTTATTGATGATCTGCGTAAAGCTCTGTATGCATCTAAAATTGTTTCGTATGCTCAGGGTTATGTATTGATGAGATATGCTGCAAAAGAATATGGATGGAATCTTAATAACGGCGGAATTGCATTGATGTGGCGTGGTGGATGTATCATCCGTTCCGTATTTCTCGGTAAGATTAAAGAAGCATTCGATAAAAATCCGAATCTTACTAACCTTCTTCTCGATCCGTTCTTTAAAGAGAAGATTGAATCGTCACAGGAATCCTGGCGCAGAGTTGTTGCCGCAGCAGTTACAAATGGAATATGGGTCCCGGCATTTTCAACCGCACTGAATTATTTTGACGGATTCAGAAACGGAAGACTTCCTGCTAATCTTCTTCAAGCGCAAAGAGATTATTTCGGCGCACATACTTATGAAAGAGTTGATAAGCCCCGTGGTCAATTCTTCCATACTAATTGGACCGGAAGAGGAGGAACTACTGCATCGTCAACTTATAATGTGTAATTTTGCTTAAACAATTTTATGGATCAACAATGACAGACCTCGAATTAAAAAAACTTGCTGCAAACACAATTAGAATTTTAGCAGCAGAAGGAGTTCAGAAAGCAAATAGCGGGCACCCCGGAATGCCAATGGGTATGGCAGACGTTGCAACAATATTATGGACTGAATTTCTAAAACATAATCCCGATGACCCTCAGTGGATTAGCCGCGATCGTTTTGTTTTATCTGCCGGTCATGGTTCAATGCTTATTTATTCACTTCTACATCTTAGTGGATACGATTGTACGATTGATGATTTGAAATCCTTCAGGCAATGGGGAAGCAGAACCGCAGGTCATCCTGAATACGGACATCTACCCGGAGTTGAAACTACTACAGGTCCATTAGGACAGGGATTCGGTAATGGTGTAGGAATGGCAATAGCTTCTAAAATGCTTTCTGCAAGATTCGGTGATAAATTATTTGATAACTATATCTATGCTATTTGTGGTGATGGCGATTTAATGGAAGGAGTCAGCTCTGAAGCTGCATCTATTGCAGGACATCTTAAACTTGGCAACATAATTTATTTCTACGACGATAACGGTATTACAATTGAAGGTCATACAGACCTTACGTTCAGTGAGGATGTAGCCAAGCGTTTCGA
>JBBIHP010000102.1:0-7284 GCA_037446915.1 Ignavibacteria bacterium | reverse complement strand
AACTTTATTGGCGGTTCGGCTGATCTTGCACCTTCAACCAATACTATGATGAATGGATTCGATGCAATTGCACCTGGTAATTTTACGGGTAGAAATTTTCACTTTGGAATCCGTGAACATGGAATGGGTGCTATTTTAAATGGAATCACTTTATACGGAGGATTCAAACCATTCGGTGCAACATTCTTTGTATTCAGCGATTATATGCGCCCTACGATTCGTCTGGCTGCAATAATGCAGATACCAGTAATGTATGTATTTACGCACGACAGTATTTTCGTCGGCGAAGATGGACCTACACATCAACCGGTAGAACATCTTGCAGTACTTAGAGCAATACCAAACTCAATTGTATTCAGACCGGCAGACGGAGTTGAAACTGCAATGGCGTGGGCATTTGCACTTCGTCATAAAGACGGACCAATTTCATTAATTCTAACAAGACAAAAAATTGAAGCTTTTGAAAGAGAAATTAGTTTTATACCTGAGGATGTTCTAAAAGGAGCTTATTTAGTTTCAAAAGAAAATGGTAATAAACCCGATTTAATAATTGCTGCAAGTGGTTCGGAAGTTCCTGTTGCTTGCGATGCAAAAAAATTATTGCGCGATTTATCTGTAAGAGTAGTATCAATCCCATCCCGCGAAGTATTCAACAAGCAGTCTTCCGATTATAAGGATAGTTTATTCCCGCCGGATGTACCTGTTGTTATTATTGAAGCTGCAACAATGACCGGGTGGGGTGATACATTCAGACAGAAATTACTTTGTATCGGAATGGAGAGCTTTGGTGCTTCCGGTCCTTATAAAACTCTTGCAGAAAAATTCGGATTTACAGGTTCGCAGGTTGCCGATAAAATTAAAAAATGGTTATAAAGAAAGAGGTTAAAATGGAAGTACGATATTCTCCCGATCAGAATGGATTTAAAAAATTTACAACTGATGAATTGAGAAAATCATTTTTAATAGAAAATCTTTTTGAAAAAAACAAAATCCCGATGATCTATTCAGATGTAGATCGATCAATTACAGGAAGTGCTGTTCCATCCGGCAAAAAATTAAAACTTGTTGCTACAAAGAAAGAGATGGCGGCAGATCAATTTGCTGAAAGACGCGAATTAGGTGTTATAAATATTGGTGATGAAGGATCGGTTTATGTTAATAATAAAAAATATAAAATGGAAAACCGCGATGGATTATATATCGGCAGAGGGTCAAAAAATATTGAGTTCGAAAGTAAGAATGCTTCTAAACCGGCTAAGTTTTATTTTGTAAGTTATCCGGCTCATAAAGAGTATCCCGTTAAGCATATTAAATTCAGTGAGTCAACACCTAGGCAATTGGGTTCGGTAGAAACAGCAAACAAGCGAACAATTTATCAGTATATCCATCCGGGTACAATGCCTACATGTCAACTTGTAATGGGTTTAACCGAGCTTGAAGTTGGTAGTGTCTGGAATACAATGCCGGCTCATACACATCAACGCCGTTCGGAAGTTTATTTGTACTTCAATATAAAACCTGATTCTATTATTCTTCACTTAATGGGAGAACCTGAAGAAACACGTCACATCATTATTCGTAATGAGCAAGCGGTTTTATCTACAAGCTGGTCAATGCATTCCGGATGCGGAACTCAAAATTATTCTTTCATCTGGGCTATGGGTGGTGAGAATCAGGTCTTTGATGATATGGACTGGATACCAATGGATAAATTGAAATAATTTTTCTTGAAGGGAGATAAAATGATTTTAGAAAAATTTAAACTGGATGGTAAAATTGCTCTTGTTACAGGTGGAAACAGAGGCATTGGCCAGTTCTATGCATTAGCACTTGCTCAAGCCGGTGCAGATATTATTACTGTTTCTTATGAAAGTGATTTTTCGGAAACAGAAAAATTGATCACCGGAACAGGGCGTAAGTTTAAAGCTTATGTATGCGATTTCTCTAACCGTGAGGACCTTTACAAATTTATTAAAAATGTTAAATCGGATTTTGATAGAGTTGACATTCTTGTTAACAACGCCGGAACAATTTTGCGTAAGCCTATTGCTGAACATCCCGATGAGTATTGGGATAAGGTAATTGAAATAAATCTTACATCTCAATTTATTCTTACACGTGAGTTTGGACGTGATATGGTTGAACGCGGTTATGGAAAAGTTGTTTTCATTGCGTCACTACTTTCGTTCCAAGGTGGTATTCTTGTCCCTGGTTATGCTGCTTCAAAAGGGGGTGTTAAACAATTAACAATGGCATTTGCTAATGAGTGGGCTTCTAAAGGAGTTACTGTTAATGCAATTGCACCCGGATACATTGCAACCGATAACACAAAACCGTTGCGCGAAGATCCTGTTCGCAATAAAGCTATATTAGATAGAATACCGGCCGGTAGATGGGGCACTCCGGAAGACTTAATGGGAACTGTAGTTTTCCTTTGTTCGGATGCATCAAATTACTTAAATGGAACTGTCGTTACAGTAGACGGAGGATGGATGGGAAGATGAAAACAAAACATTTTTTACTTTTTTCTTTATTAATTGTCATTCCATTATTGACAACCATTTCAGCTCAAACTGAAAATCAACAAGCTGAAAAAAAATATACAATTGATAATTGTGTTAATGAATTTAATCCTGCTAAAACCGAAGCCACTAAAGTCGGATTTCAATACTGGTTTGCCGATAAAAATTTTGCTGATGGTAAGACTGTTAAAATGAGTGTAGTTGCGCCTCATTCAGCTACTCATCCGCCTCATAAACATGCTGAAGATGAATTCTTTTTTGTTCTTGAAGGAACTGCCGAATTTTATCTTGACGGTAAAACTAAAACTGTTGGACCAATGACAAGTCTTTATTGCCCATCGGATGTTGAACACGGAATTAGAAATGTTGGCGATAGCAAGTTAAAGTATTTGGTTATTAAAAAATATTTAAATAAATAGATGAAACCGTATCGAATTTTATTAATCGCGTTAATTCTTTGCAATTATTCAGTAGCTCAAGAAAACAAAAGCAAGGTTACAGAAATAAATCTATCTGGATTTTATGATAGCTCGCATCACTGGTATGATATCAATGACCAGGAAAAAATAATTACTCCGGTAAAGAATCAACCCCGGTATAAAAGAAACGATATTACTTCAATTGCCGATAACATTTTATTATTCCAGAAAGATAACGGCGGATGGGCTAAAAATTATGATGTGCTTGCTATTTTAACTGATGAACAGAAGGAGATTCTTCGTAAAGATAAATCGGTATTTAATACAACCTTTGATAATGGTGCTACATATAACCATTCCGAGTATCTGGCTAAAGCGTATTTTATTACCGGAGAAGATAAATTTAAAGCTGGTTTTCTTAAGGGATTGGATTTTATTTTATCAGCACAATATTCTAACGGAGGCTGGCCTCAATTCTACCCCGATACAAGCGGTTATCAGAAACATATTACTTTTAATGATGGTGCTATGATAGGAATAATGAAGTTCCTACAAAATATTGTTAACCGTAATGATGAATATCTTAATCTTGATAATAATTATTATCAGAGAGTAAAAACTGCTTTCTCAAATGGGATCGATTGCATTCTTAATTGCCAGATTTATGAAAATGAAAGATTCACTGCATGGTGTCAGCAGCATGATCATATTACATTTAAACCGCGTAATGCAAGAACTTATGAACTGGCTTCTATTTGTAACATGGAGAGTGCGGTTGAGTTCCTGATGAGTATTGATAACCCAGATGAACGGATCATCAATTCAATTAACTCTGCCGTTAAGTGGTTCGAGGATAGTAAGATTTTTGGAATTAAGGTAGAAACAGTTCAAGCTGAACCGACTGAATATATTTATCATTCTACCAACATAGATAAGGTTGTTGTTGAAGATCCTTCGGCGCCTCCAATATGGACAAGATTTTATGAGCTCGGTACTCACCGACCTTTGTTTTCCAACAGAGATGGAATTAAAGTATATTCACTTGATAAAGTTGAAAGAGAACGCCGGACGGGTTATGCGTGGTATACTTATTCACCCCAAATAATTTTAGATAAATATAATGACTGGCTCTTAAAAATTAATTCCTCCCGTCACCAATAATTTTAAAAGGCGAAAGCTAATTTAAAATAGCATCTAATCTTTTTTTTTACCAATTTATCCCCGAAATATTGCTGGGTTTTTTTCTTCTATAAAATAATCCGAACATTAATTAAGATGAAAAAAAGATTATTATTCGTTGAAGATGATGTAAATACACAGAACATTTATAAAAGAATGTTTTCCGATCATTTCAGAATAGAAATCTGCGATAACGATCAAACTTTTTATTCATTGATAAATAAATTTAAATTCGATATCATTTTAATGGATATCTCGCTTAAGGGAATAAAAGACGGCTTACAATTAACCAAAGAAATAAAAAGCATTGCTGAATTTAAGCACATACCTATTATCTGTTTAACTGCTCATGCTTTTCCACAGGATAGGGAAAATGCGTTTAATGCCGGTGTTGATGAATTTTTGACCAAACCAATTGAAGCCGCCAAATTACTACAGGTTCTCTTAAATGCTACTGTAAAAAATAATTAGGTTTTTATCTTCCCGGTTGTTGATTACTATATTTTCTGTTTTTTCTAAAATATGTAGAGTTTACATGTTCTATTTACTTGTTACATCTATTATTGTTTGATGTTGGATGAAATACTAATCGGTATGACTTTTGAACAAGCTAAGGGACTAAATTAATCTATAATGTTTTGTAAAGAGCATCATATACCTTTTTTCAAGAAGCTACTTATTTCCATTTTTGCAATAATATTAATTGCAGCGGGATATTTTTCTGCCGGTAATGACCAACTAAATAATAAATCACATTTAGACTTCTCGAATAAAATTATATCCAATTCAGCTCACCTGACAGATAAACAAGTAAATACTGCGAGATTTGCACTGGTTAGTGAAATAACTACACTTCAAATCTTGCAATCGGATTACTTTAGATTTTTTATTCTGTTCCTGTTCGCCGTGGTTTTGATTGTTGGAGTTCGTGCATGGTTCTTGACTAATAAAAGAAAAAGTGAATCACTTCAACAGGAAATTGAATCGAGAAACCGCGAGTTAGAAAAAATCAATTCCAGTATTATGGATGAGATAAAATTAAGGAAAGAAGCTGAAGATCGGTTGATGGAAGAAATTGAAAAGTTGAAAGAAATCAATATATCCAAGGACAAGTTTTTCTCAATTATCTCGCACGATTTGAAAAGCCCGTTCCAGGGACTCCTTGGATTTACCGAATTACTTTCCGAAGAATATGATATTCTTGATGATGATTACAGAAAAAATTTGATTAAAGAAATCAGAGCGTCCTCTTTGCATATATATAATCTGCTGCTTAATGTTCTAGAATGGTCCCGCTTACAAACTAATCGGACCGATTTTAATCCTGAGAAAATTAATTTATGGGCAGAAGTTGAAGAAGTCCGCCACCTAATGATGATGAATGCTAATAATAAAAATATAACTCTACATAATGAGGTAAACAGGGAATGCCTTGTATTTGCAGATGAAAATATGATCCGGTCTGTATTGCACAACTTATTAAGTAATGCTATTAAGTTTACCAATTCCGGCGGATATGTAAAATTCAGGGCTTCATTAGCAGGTAACTTCTATGTTGTAAATGTAATTGATAACGGTGTTGGTATTGATCAAAATGATATTGGAAAAATATTTTCTATCGGAATTCAATACAGTACAAATGGAACCTCAAACGAAAAGGGGACAGGGCTTGGACTTACTCTCTGCAAAGAAATGATTGAAAAGCATGGCGGAAGTATTTGGGTCGAAAGTAAATTAGGTGCCGGCTCTTCGTTCCGGTTTACTTTACCTAAATTCAAAACCAAAACTCAGGAATTACCAATTTCTCTCGATTTATTTCCTAACCAAAATTAATCACAATTCCTTAATTTTATAATAACAAAAAATCAATTGGCGGATTTATGATTCGAAAGGCCTCTATTATTACTTTTATATTCTTCTTACTTACCCATACAATCTATTCTCAGGAAATTGAAAAAATTAATCTGGTAATCAGCTATCCAAGTCAACCTGTAACTGAATTTAAAGGATTTGGTGCCGAATGGGATTCACGAGCATACGATTTGAACGGTGTTACTGAAGAAGACTTTAAATTAATTGGCGAGAGAATTAAATGGATGCAGATTCCAATAGTGCGGGTGATGATGCAAACTAAATGGTGTTATAGTAAATCTCTCGGTTACGATTGGGAAAATAGTGATATGCAGCTTCTTTACCGCCATTTAAATTTTTGTCAGCAGAATGGAATTGAAGTGATTCTAAGTGATTGGGGAATAGAAGTGGATTGGCTTGCTGTTGACGGTATTGAAAAAATGGATAACCCGTTATATGCAGAAGTAATAGGAACCTACCTCGATTACCTGATCAACAGGAAGGGTTTTACTTGTATAAAATATTTTGGATTGGTTAACGAACCTAATTATGAAGTCGGAAATTTTGAACGATGGCGCACAGGCGCAGAAAATTTATTCCAGATTTTTAAGGATAAAGAACTGGATAAGAAAGTTAAGTTTATTGGACCGGGTCAGAGTAACGATAACGAGTGGTTTATTAACACAGTTGATGAAGCACGTTACATGTTCGATGTTTATGACGTTCACATGTATGCGTGGAAAGACCGAACTGCAAAAGGAAGCGTTCAGACTGATTTAACATTATTATGGAATTATGCAAAGTCTATCGATCCTAAAGCTTCAAAAAAACTTTACTTTGTTACCGAAGCCGGAATGAGGGACGGACAATCGGCGGCAATTAGCACACAGATAAATACTTTTTATTACGGCGTATTTATGGCAGACTTTGCGATCCAGGCGGTTCATTCAGGTGCTAATTCGGTTCTTGCATGGATGCTTGATGATAACAGCCATCCCGATTTTCAATGGGGAATGTGGACTGATAAAAAGAACGGAATGAAATTGCGTCCATGGTTTTACAGCTGGTCGTTATTAACAAAGTTATTTCCAGCCGGTTCCGATGTTTATAAAATACGATCGCGCTCTATAAATTTAAGGGCGCTGGGTTCCAGAATAGTTAAGAATGGAAATGTTAACTGGTCCTTTTCAGTAGTTAATATTAATTCAGCGCCTATAAAGGTGTTACTGAGAGTTGATAACGAAGGAGAATATAATTTCAAACAATATGTTTATACCGAAAATGAAATGAGAATTGATGGAAATGGATTTCCA
>JBBIHP010000101.1:0-10417 GCA_037446915.1 Ignavibacteria bacterium | reverse complement strand
TACTTCAAAGCCAGCGGTTGAACGATCTCCTTTCCGATTTTAATAAAGATGTTTCGAATCTGATAGAGAATGGTCTTGTCAAAATTATTCTGCTTCCGGTTAAATCGGGATTTGTATCGAAAGAAAATAAACTTGCACTATTTACCGATTACCAGATTTTCAATAAACCCTACAGAACCAAGCTTAGTAAAGCATACAAACTCAAAAAGTCGCGTGTGAAGGATTTTGCTTCAATTAGAAAGGGCGATTTTGTTGTACACGAAAATTTCGGGATCGGTCAGTATGCGGGCCTTGAGACAATCAAAATTGGTTCTGTAGAACAGGAATCAATTAAGATTTTATACGCTGAAGGCGGTGTTGTATATGTTAATCTTAATTACCTGTCGTTAGTAAAAAAATTTTCCTCAAAAGAAAACGCACAGCCCAAACTTTCATTACTCGGAGGTAATGAATGGAAATCCACAAAGAAAAAAGTTAAGTCGCAAATAAAAGAAGCAGCAAGAGAATTAATTACACTTTATGCAAAGCGGAAAGCCGCGAGAGGAATTTCTTTCAGTCAGGATTCAATCTGGCAGAGGGAATTAGAAGCTTCATTTTTTTACGAAGACACACCGGATCAAACCAGGGTAACCGAAGAAGTAAAACGTGATATGGAGAACGAAAACCCGATGGATCGGCTTGTTTGCGGAGACGTCGGATTCGGAAAAACCGAAATTGCCGTCCGCGCTGCTTTCAAAGCTATTAACGATAGTAAACAGGTTGCAATGCTTGTTCCTACAACCATTCTTGCGGAACAACATTATAACACATTTAAAGACCGGCTTACACAATATCCAGTCCGGCTTGAAGCATTATCAAGATTCCAGACAAAATCCGAGCAAACAGAAATTATTGACAAACTTGAAAGCGGCGAGATTGATCTCGTAATTGGAACTCACCGGCTTCTTTCTAAAGATATAAAATTTAAAGACCTTGGTCTATTAATAATAGATGAAGAACATCGGTTTGGTGTAATGGCAAAAGAGAAGTTAAGATCGCTACGTGCAAATGTTGATACACTTACATTAACAGCAACGCCAATTCCAAGAACACTAAATCTATCACTACTTGGTGCGCGTGATCTTTCAATAATTGCAACCCCTCCGCCTAACCGGCAGCCGATTTATACCAGGGTAGGCACATTCGATATTTTTAAAGTGCGTGAATGGATCCTAAACGAAGTTAAACGTAACGGACAGATTTATTTTGTGCACGATCGTGTCCAATCGATCGAAAAAATTTCATCATATATTCAGAAACATATTCCGGAAATTAAAATTGGCGTTGCACACGGACAGATGAAACCGGCACAACTGGAAAAAGTGATTTATGATTTTCTTAACAAGAAATATCATATGTTAATTTCTACAAAGATTATCGAATCGGGAATTGATATACCAAATGTAAATACTATAATTGTTAACCGTGCAGATCGATTCGGATTAGCCGAACTTCATCAATTGCGCGGGAGAGTAGGCAGGAGTGATCGTCAGGCCTATGCATATTTTTTAGTTCCATCACTTAATTCTGTAACAAAGAAAGCGGTTCGCCGGCTTCAGGCAATTGAAGAATATACAGACCTGGGTGAGGGATTCAATTTATCCATGCGCGATCTTGAAATACGCGGTGCAGGAAATCTGCTGGGTACAGAGCAGAGCGGATTTATTGATTCTGTTGGATTTGAACTTTATATGAAACTTCTTGATGAAGCTGTAGATGAATTGAAGCAGGATGAATTTAAGGATGTATTTAAGGATCTTCCAAAAGTAACGGAGCGATCCGAACCGACAATTGATGCTTACTTTGAAATCGGAATTCCTAAAACTTATATGGCCGATCAATCCGACCGGTTAAGTTTTTATACTGCACTATTTTCCATGATCAAAATTGAAGAGATGAATGAAATTAGAGAGGAGATGACAGACCGCTTCGGTAAGCAACCCGTTATTGTAGAGCGGCTTATTTCTGCTGCGGCATTAAGATATTACGCATCCACTGCATTGCTGGAAAGGATTGTAATTCAAAAAGAAAAAATTACTGTCGTACTTCCTAAAGCTGACCGGGAAGATTTTTACAAAAATAAATTTGTTCTGTTAATCGAGTTAATCAATAATAATTATGCTAAGGATATTAAACTCATCCAGTCCAAAGAAGTACTTAAGTTGGAAATAAAGAACAGGTTCGATTCACCTGAAAAGGTTTTTGAATACATGAATAATTTATGTAAAAACATTGCGTCAATAATTTCATAATACATATTTGTTGACTAAATTAAGTTATCATTAAACCGGAATAGGAAAAATAAATGGGCAGAGTTATAAAAGTAGTATTGGTTTTGGTCTTCTTTGCGCTTGTAGGAATTCAATTTGTAGAAGTTAACAGAACCAATCCACCTGTTGCTGGAGATATTAATGTTCCGATACAGGTTAAAGAGGTTTTAAAAAAATCCTGTTACGATTGTCACTCTAACGAAACAAAATGGCCCTGGTACAGTTACGTTGCACCAATATCCTGGCTTGTTGCTAACGATGTTGAGCTGGGAAGAAAGCACTTAAATTTTTCCGAATGGGAAAAATATTCAAGCCGTAAAAAAGAAGAGTCGAAAAAGGAAATCTGGGAGGAAGTCCGCGATGATAAAATGCCAATGGGAATTTATACTTTAATGCATCCGGTTTCCAAACTTGATATTACTCAAAAGAATATTATCAAGAATTGGGCAAGCGGACAAATCCTGTAAATAAATTTTTTCGTAATTAATAAATCATAATGGAGAATTTACAGCGGCATACTTAATTTAACACAGCAAGTTTTAACTCCTTTTAATATACTATTTTCTCACGCTTGTATTCAGCGAGGTTTATCATGCTGAAAGTTTATAAAGTCCTTGATAATAAAATTATTCCGGTAGAAAACGGCGACGGAAACATTTTTATTTATGTTAATCCTGATGAAAAAGAGAAGAAATTTTTAGTTGATGAGTTCAGAGTAGATGAGCATACTCTTAATTCCTCGTTAGATCCCGATGAACTTTCTCGTCTGGAATACGAACCGGAACACGTCGCATTGATTTTTAAGAGTCCTAAGAATTATTCTGCTAAAGAACAATCTCTTTTATTCAAAGTTAATTCCATTGGCGCATTTTTATTTAAGGACAAACTTGTAATTGTTACAAGCGAAGAGATCCCGTTTTTCCCAGTTAAACAATTTGCAAAAGTGGGTGCTTTGAACAATGTATTGCTAAAATTAATTTACAGTTCAACGTTCCATTTCTTGGAACACCTTAAGGTTATTAATCTTATTTCGGATGAAATTGAGAGAAAGATAAGCACCGCAATGGAGAATAAATATCTCCTTAATCAATTTACACTTGGTAAGAGTCTTGTGTTTTATCAGAACGCAATCAATTCCAACAGCGTTCTGCTCGAGAAGCTTAAACTTAATTCCGCCAAATTAAATTTTACTATTGAAGAGGTTGAACTTCTCGATGACCTGATAATCGAAAATAATCAGTGTTACCGTCAGGCAGAAATTTATTCGAACATCCTTGCCAGTTTGATGGATGCCAAAGCATCAATAATAAGTAATAATCTTAATGTGTTGATGAAAACACTCAACATTATAACAATTATGATAATGGTTCCGACATTTGTTGTAAGTGCATTTTCGATGAATGTTAAAATACCTTTTCAAAGTCATCCGCAAGCATTTATATTAATTATGTCATTAGCACTAATATCTGTTGCCAGCTTTTTTGTCTTCTGGAAATGGAAAAGATGGTAATCAATCTTTGTGGGTAGTAAAATTGTTGTATAACCTATTCATCATTGCGGATGTAAATTCTTTTTTAAACTTCAGCTCGTCTGTAGTTTTTCACTACTTTTAGTATGACAATATAACAACCATCGGACTACGGTTGAATTTACTGAACATGTTAATTGTTCTTCTTATCAAATAATTCTCTTTTTACGAAGCGTAAAAAATTATTTGATATATAACCATCATTAATTTTCAACGTCAAAATTAGCAGAGATTTGGATTTATAATGCAAACTAAAGAAAGACGATATGACATTGACTGGCTGCGGGTAACCGCTTTTTACCTTCTTATATTTTACCATGTTGGAATGATTTTCGTCCCGTGGGAATTCCTTATTAAAAATAATCCAACTGCAGAGTGGTTCGAAACATGGATGGCTTTTTTAAACCAGTGGCGACTTCCGTTATTGTTTATGATTTCCGGGATAGTTGTTTATCACTCTTTAGGAAAACGTTCCGGTGGAAATTTTCTTCTCGAAAGAACCAAACGGTTAATCATTCCACTTATCTTTGGAATGCTTGTTATTGTTCCCCCTCAAATTTATTTCGAAAGAATTTCCAATGGAATTCAGTTTGCAAATTACTGGGAATTCTGGAAAACCGTTTTAAATTTTGTCCCTTATCCACTCGGCGGAAGTTTAAGCTGGCATCATCTATGGTATGTGCTATATGTATTTAGTTATTCTCTTTTTGCACTGCCTCTTTTTCTTTTCCTCAGGAATGAAAAATCTATTGAACTTAGAAACAAAATAAGTGCTTTTATTAAGAAGCATCCCAATTCAATTTACCTGATTTTTATTCCTCTTTTTCTTTTTAGTATGGCACTTGCAGATCGCTTTCCTACGACTCATGGTTTTTTTGACGATTGGTATAATCATAGCATCTCATTCACATTATTTGTCTCCGGATTTTTTATTTCTGCAATTAGCGGTTTTACAGATGTTATAGTTGCTAAACGAAAACAATCTTTAGTGCTGGCATTAATACCCTCGTTATTTCTTATACTCTTTGTTTGGGGACCGACATTTGAAATTTTCAACGACCGCACACCGGAATTTGGTTTCATATACAGAATTTTAAAATGGATTCTTGTTCCGGGCTGGCTTTATACATTTTTAGGTTACGGCAAAGTATTGTTAAACAGATCAAGTAAAGTGCTTACATACGCAAATGAATCGGTTTACCCGCTATACATACTGCATCAAACGGTTATGATTACATTTGGCTATTATGTAATACAATGGAATTGGGAAATTATGCCTAAATTTTTTCTTCTCGTTGTTCTTACATTCGGCGGAAGCTTTGCTATTTATGAATTATTAATCAAGCGATTCAACATTACCAGAATTTTATTTGGCATGAAGACAATTAAAAAAAACAGAGCAATAAATGTTGAGGAAAAGAAGCAGCCCATTCAATATGAAACGAATAACTAATCCATCTTCATTACAGAGGATTGGTAATTTTTGTCCGCTGAAAAATGAACTTACCTTACAAAGACCTCGTTATCTTTAATAGATAGAAATACTTTAATATAATTCTTAAATTTATGTTTGCTATTTATATTTTTTAAAATTTTGTAAAGATAAAGAACACAAAGGGCTTATAAATGAACGATACCAGCAAAAACAGTCAGTCTCTTGTTGATGATCAGGAATTAAGAGAATGGCTCGAATCTCTTGAATATATACTTCAATCGGGTGGGCCGGAAAAGGTTAAAGAATTGCTCCATAATTTGAGTGTTTATGCTCGCGAAGCGGGTGTGGAAATTCCTTTTACAGCTAATACTCCATATATCAATACAATTCCAAAAGATTTACAACCGCCATTCCCAGGCGGAAGAGAAATTGAGCGCCGCATTAAAAGCTTAATCCGCTGGAACGCAATGGCAATGGTTGTTCGTGCTAATAAAGAAGAAGCCGGAATAGGTGGACATATTTCAACTTACGCTTCTGCTGCAACTTTGTATGAAGTTGGATTTAATCATTTCTTTAGAGGTAAGGATGGAAATCATCCCGGCGATATAATTTATTTCCAGGGTCATGCAGCACCGGGAATTTATGCAAGAGCGTTTCTTGAAGGGAGAATTTCTAAAGAGTTGTTAGAAAATTTTAGAAGGGAATTAAAACCCGGCGGAGGTTTATCTTCTTATCCGCATCCATGGTTAATGCCGGACTTCTGGGAATTCCCCACAGTATCAATGGGACTCGGACCAATTCAGGCAATTTATCAGGCACGGTTTGCGCGTTACTTAGAAGACAGAGGATTAAAGCAAAATACAGATCAGAAAGTATGGGCATTTCTTGGCGATGGTGAAACCGACGAACCAGAAACACTGGGCGCTATTTCTCTTGCCGCAAGAGAGAAACTTGACAACCTGATCTTTGTAATCAACTGTAATTTACAGCGTCTTGATGGACCGGTTCGCGGTAATGGAAATATTATCCAGGAACTTGAAGCAAATTTCCGCGGTGCCGGATGGAATGTTATTAAAGTCATCTGGGGTAGCGATTGGGATCCACTTCTTGATCAAGATAAAAATGGTCTCCTTATAAAACGAATGAATGAAATGATTGACGGTGAGTCTCAAAATTATATTGTCCGTGGTGGAAAATTCATTCGTGATACATTTTTTGGAAAATATCCCGAGCTACTTAAGCTTGTAGAAAAATATTCCGATGAAACACTTGAAAAGATGAAACGCGGTGGACACGATCCTGAAAAAGTTTACGCTGCTTTTAAAGCTGCATTTGAACACAAAGACGCTCCAACTGTTATTCTTGCTAAAACAGTTAAAGGTTACGGATTGGGCGAAGCAGGTGAAGGAAAGAACATTACGCATCAGCAGAAAAAATTAAATGAAGACGAATTAAAAGAATTCAGAACACGTTTTGGAATTCCGATTAGTGATGAAGAAGTTGTTAAAGCTCCTTTCTACCGCCCGTCAGAAGACAGTCCGGAAATTATTTACTTAAAAGAGAGAAGAAAGCAGCTTGGTGGTTATATCCCCAAAAGGGTTGTTAAAGCATCTCCGGTTAAAACTCCTTCAGAAGAGATCTTCGAAGAATTTTACAAAGGAACAGAAGGACGTGAAGTTTCTACAACAATGGTCTTTGTAAGAATCCTCTCAAAGCTTTTACGCGATAAAGAACTCGGTCATCTTGTTGTGCCAATTGTTCCAGATGAAGCTCGAACATTTGGTATGGAAGCATTATTCCGCCAGATTGGAATTTATTCTCATGCTGGTCAATTGTATGAACCTGTTGATAAGGATAGTTTACTCTATTATAAAGAAGCAAAGAACGGTCAAATTCTGGAAGAGGGAATTACAGAAGCCGGTTCAATGTCGTCATTCATTGCAGCCGGTACTGCTTATGCAACGCATGGAATAAACACAATTCCGTTTTTCATTTTCTATTCGATGTTCGGCTTCCAGAGAATTGGAGATCTTGCATGGGCTGCCGGTGATATGCGTTGTAAGGGATTTCTTCTTGGTGCAACGGCCGGTAGAACTACACTTGCCGGAGAAGGATTGCAGCATCAGGATGGAAATAGTCTCCTCCTTTCATATACAATACCTAATCTTATGGTTTACGATCCGGCATTTGCATACGAACTTGCAGTAATTATCCGCGATGGTATTTACCGTATGTACGAAAAACAGGAAAATATCTTTTATTACATAACAGTAATGAATGAAAATTATCCGCAACCAGAAATGCCAAAAGATGCTAAAGATGGTATACTCAAAGGTATGTATCGATTTAAGAAGAGTGATTTAAAAAATGCAAAAGGTAAAGTTCATCTTATGGGAAGCGGTACAATTCTTAATGAAGTAATTAAAGCTGCCGAGAAACTTGAAAAGGATTATAATGTTGCCGCTGAAATCTGGAGTGTAACAAGTTATAAGAATCTTCATCTCGATGCACAGGAAACTGAACGCTGGAATATGATGCATCCGGATAAAGAAGCTAAAACTCCTTACATTACAGAAATTACAAAAGGTGAAAGCGGCGTCTTTATTGCTGCATCGGATTATGTTCAGTTATCAAGTGATTCGATTTCTAAATGGCTCCCCGGTCCGCTTCATTCATTAGGGACTTACGGTTATGGAAGAAGCGAAGGACGTTCTTCTCTTAGAGATTTTTTTGAAGTGGATGCCAAGCATATTGTGTATGCATCGTTGCACTCGTTAGCAAAAGAAGGAAAAATTAAAACCGAAGTTGTTAAAAAAGCTCAGAAGGAATTAGGAATTAATCCGGATAAACCAAATCCGGCTAAAGCTTAAATAGAACGCTGATCTTTATGATGGTTATGATTCAATATGATCATATTCTATCATAAGAGATCATAATAATTTGCGTTCCGTTTTAATAAAATAATTGAATGGGAAAAAAATGACAGTTGATTTTAGATTACCCTTTTTAGGTGATGGAATTAATAATGCAGATGTTATTAAAGTATTGGTTAAACCCGGTGATACAATCGATAAAGACCAGGTTGTTGTAGAAATTGAAACCGATAAAGCTACAGTTGAAGTTCCATCAGAGTTTGCAGGAAAGGTTAAAGAAGTTTTTGTTAAAGAAGGGACTAAAGCCGAAGTTGGAGAACCGCTAATCTCAATTGAAGTAGAAAGTAATACATCAGTTACAGTTGATAGTAAGAAAAAAGAAGTTGTTGAGACACAGCCTAAAAAGGAAACAGTTGAAACATCTGCTCATGTAAAAGAACAACACAAAATGGAAATACAAAAAACCAAAACTCAATCTCCTGATCTTTATGAATTTAAGATTCCTGCTTTAGGTGAAAATATTTCGACTGCACAATTAACAAAAGTATTGGTTAAGTCTGGTGATAAGATTTCACCGGATCAGATTGTTCTGGAAATTGAAACAGACAAAGCAACTGTAGAAATTCCAGCTGAGGTTAGTGGAATTGTTAAAGAAGTAAAGGTAAAGGATGGGGATAAAGTACCGGTTGGATCTGTAGCATTTATAATTGAAAGCTCAGAATTAAGATCTGAGAATGAATCAAAACCGGTTGAAGAAAAATCCTCCGCCAAAATTATTGATACAACAACGGATAAAACCAGTCAGCCCAAAGCTGAAAACCGGCAACCGATCCTTACAAAAGAACATACGCATATGCCGCAGACAATATCTGTTCCAAAAGATATTTCTAAAGTTGTTGTTCCGGCGGCTCCATCTGTTAGAAGATTTGCAAGAGAAATTGGAGTTGAAATTTCGAATGTTCGGGGGAGTGGGTCCGGTGGAAGAATTTCTATTGAAGATGTTAAATCATTTGCTAAGAATCTCAATCAGCAGATTCAAAAAGGTGGAATTGAAGGAGGCGGTGTTTCAATTCCAAAAGAAACTTTACCGGACTTTAGCAAGTGGGGCGCAATTGATCGTCAACCTATGAGCAACATTCGCCGTAAGACAGCAGAACACTTATCTTATGCATGGGCAACTATACCACACGTTACGCAATTTGATAAAGCCGACATTACCGAACTCGAAAAACTCCGCAAGCAATTCGGTAAAAAAGTTGAAGAAGCCGGCGGCAAATTAACTGTTACTGGAATTCTGCTTAAAGTAATTGCATCTGCAATGAAAGTCTTTCCGCAATTTAATTCCTCTGTTGATATGGAGAAAAATGAAATTGTTTACAAGAAATATTTCAATTTAGGAATTGCTGTGGATACAGATAGAGGTTTACTGGTTCCGGTAATACGTAATGTTGATAAAAAGAATATCACCGAAATTTCCATTGAGTTGAATGAGATCAGCAGAAAAGCACGGGATAAAAAACTCACGCTCGAAGAGATGCAAGGTGGATGCTTCACTATCTCTAATCTGGGCGGAATTGGTGGAACATATTTTACCCCAATTGTAAACTCACCCGAAGTTGCAATTCTCGGTGTATCAAAATCAGCTTACGAACCAGTTTATATAGATAGCGAGTTCAAAGCAAGATTGATGATGCCGCTATCACTTTCTTACGATCATAGAATAATTGATGGTGCAGACGCAATTAGATTTTTACGATGGGTTGTAAATGCACTTGAAAATCCATTCCTTTTATCTCTGGAAGGTTAAAATATCATCGGGATGTAATTAAATGCATCCCGGTGAAAATTTCTTGCTTTTATATATAGATATATTTTCTTCATTTCATTATTCCTGTCGTATCGACTTCTAAAAAAAAAAATAGATTATAAATAATGAAACCGTCATAGGGTGGGGTGTGTCTATTTAATGAAATTTATTCCGGGTTTATTAATTCTAAAAGCAAGTTTTAATTGTTTTTGTCGTCAAATAGTGAGTAGAATATCAAGAAATTGATGGATGATATCGATTTTGTAAAACAGTTGAAGGATGGTGACGAAGAGGCATTCAGGCTTCTTTTAGATAAATATCAACACTTTGTTCTTAACAGTTGTTATAAGTTTGTTTTTAATAAAGAAACAGCTGAAGACTTAACTCAGGATGTTTTTATTGAGGTTTATAAGTCGGTTAGTTTTTTCAGAGAGGATTCAAAGTTATCGACATGGGTTTATAGAA
>JBBIHP010000100.1:1928-10462 GCA_037446915.1 Ignavibacteria bacterium | reverse complement strand
GTTGCGAGACCCATATAAAACAAAATTGTAAAAATATCTGTTAGTGCAAGAGTAATTGGTCCGGCAGAAACTTTTAAATCCAGTTTTGTGCTATGCAGTAATGCCGGAACGCTTAAGCCAAGAAGTGCTGCTGCTAACTGTACTAACAAAATGCTTGATCCAATTATTACGGATGTTATAATATCGGCTTTCCAGATATATGCAATTAATGCAACGAGTAAACCACTGCTTCCGCCAATTAAAATTGCCGTCTGTGCTTCCTTAACAAAATTCTTTACATACCATTTTAATGATAGCTGTGCTGTATGTAATGTTTGTATTGTAAGCGTCATAGATTGAATACTCATGCTTTCGCCGAGTCCGAGTACAAGTGTAAGAAAGAAAGCTAAAACCAGACTTTCGGCCAGCGTTGCCTCGAACAAACCGGCAAGAATAGCGCATACCGTTCCGCTGGTAATTGTTGCAAGAAGCCACGGGAATCTTATCCGCCATGCTTTAAGCGGTGTTGCGTTTTTAACTTCGGAAATCTTAAAACCGATTGATTCAAAAACATCGCTTACTTTCTGGCGTTCTGAAAAGTCGAGAAGCTCATCGGTGAAAAGATTTACATCTACAATTCCGATTAATTTTCTTTCATTATCCACAACCGGAAAGGCAAGAAATTTATACATTACAAAGAACTCGCATGCATCGTAAACCGTTGCATTAATTGGAATGGCAGCAATATTTTTAACCATTATGTCTTCAAGCTTCTGATCCGGCTGCCCGGTTAAAATTCTTCGCGTGGGAAGAACCCCGACAAGTTTTTTGTCGTCATCAACAACATAGAAATACACTATTCTTTCACCAACGCCTTCGTTTCTAATCTTCATCAACGCCTCATCAACCTTAAGATTCTTGTGCAGCGCGGAAAAATCTGAACGAACAAAATCAATTACCGGTTTTTGATATGTTGATTTGTTTTCTTTCATCTATTCAATATTTATTCTTCATTGTTCTTCTCAGAATAACCAATTAAACATCAAGGTTGGCATATTTAGCATGTTTTTCAATAAAAGCTCTGCGGGGTTCAACCGCATCGCCCATTAATGTTTCGAATATTTTATCCGCTGCTGCAGCGCTTTCAAGATTAACTTGTAATACTGTTCTTGTTTCAGGGTTCATTGTGGTTGACCAGAGTTGTTCCGGATTCATTTCACCCAATCCTTTATATCTCGAAATATTTATTCCCTTGGATTGAGTTGTTGTTTCAGCCCCCTCTTCAACTTCTGTTACTTCTATTTCATCCTCTGCCTTTTTACCCTTGCCATCGGTTTTAAGTCTCTTCAAAATCTTATCGCGTTCTTCATCATCGAAAGCATAAAATTCTTCTTTTCCCTTTTTAATTTTATAAAGTGGTGGCTGGGCAATGTAAACTTTTCCTTCCGCGATTAATTCTTTCATGTGCCGATAGAAAAAGGTCAGAAGTAATGTTCTAATATGACTTCCATCAACATCGGCATCTGTCATTAAGATAATTTTTCCATATCTGGATTTTGATGGATCGAAGTCCTCACCAATTCCGGCACCAATTGCAGAGATCATCGCCTGGATTTCCTGATTCTCTAAAACTTTGTTGATCTTAGCTTTTTCAACGTTTAAAATTTTTCCTTTGATGGGAAGTATTGCCTGGAATCTTCTATCGCGTCCTTGTTTAGCAGAACCGCCGGCAGAATCACCTTCTACAATATAAATCTCGCAATGCTCGGGGTCGTTAATAGAGCAATCGGCCAGTTTGCCGGGTAGATGCATTGAGTCGAGAGCGTTTTTTCTTCTAACGAGTTCGCGGGCTTTACGGGCTGCTTCGCGTGCTTCTGCGGCGCGCATACATTTATCAATAATTTTTTTTGCGATTGAGCCGTTCTCTTCCAGAAACTCAGATAATTTCTCACCAACAATTGTTTCAACTATTGATTTGACTTCGCCGTTGCCAAGTTTTGTTTTTGTTTGACCTTCGAATTGCGGTTCCATTACCTTGACAGAAATTACCGCGGTTAATCCTTCCTTAAAATCGTCTCCAGTAAGAGTAACTTTCGAATTATCCTTTATTAAGCCGTTTTTATAAGCATAATTATTAAATGTTCTTGTTAGAGCTGTTCTAAAACCGACAAGATGTGTTCCGCCTTCAATGGTGTTAATGTTATTAACATAAGTATGAATGTTTTCCGAATATGATTCACTATATTCAAAAGCTATTTCAACCGGAGTGTTATCACGTTCCCCTTCAATATAAACCGGTTTATGTAAAGGATTTCTCTGTTCATCAAGATATTTTACAAAGTCGATTAATCCGCCTTTAAACCTATATGTCTCCTCTTGATTGTCGTTTTCGTCTTTTAGAATCATCGTCACTTCTTTATTTAAATAAGCAAGTTCGCGCATTCTCTCTGCTACCGTATCGAAATTGAATTTAACTACTTTAAAGATTTCTCTATCGGGCTTAAACGTAGTTTTAGTTCCGGTATTTTCGCCTTTATAGGTTCCGACTTGTTTAACCGCTGCTTTCGGAATTCCTCTAACATATTCTTGAACGTAAGTTTTTCCATCGCGTCTTACTTCAACTTTCATCCACTCGGAAAGAGCATTTACAACAGAAACACCAACGCCGTGTAAACCGCCAGAAACTTTGTAAGAATTCTTGTCGAATTTACCGCCAGCATGTAGAACGGTCATAACAACTTCTAGTGCGGATTTCTTTTCTTCCGGATGAACGTCTACCGGTATACCCCGTCCTTTATCCTCCACGGTAACCGATTGGTCTTTGTGAATAGTTACAATTACTCTGTCGTTATAACCCGCAAGGGCTTCGTCTATAGAGTTATCTACAACTTCATTTATTAAATGATGAAGACCCCTTAGCCCAACATCGCCAATATACATTGCGGGTCTTTTTCTTACCGCTTCAAGTCCTTTTAAAACATTTATGCTCTTTGCTGTATAGTCCTGAGAGCCGTTATTCTTAATTGTTTCTTTTTCTTTAGCCATATTAGTTTTTGTTTTTACCTTATATGAATTTTATTGACTTAACAACCTGTTCTTTAAAGTGTTTATTTATTTTTTCTATTAAAAGATTCTTTTGAAAATTCAATTCACTTTTCCAGACAGAGTTTTCAACTTTCAAAAAGAGAATTTTTTTTTCCGTCTTAATTGCTTTTGCAATTTTTGAAAGCTCCGGAAAAATAATTTCGAACTCATCTACAACATTATAGTTCTTTACCGTATCCCTAAGGTTTTCAAAATCTTTTTCTTTATCAATTATATCCGTAATACTTTTAAATCCGCTAGAGATATGTTGCCGCGCCATTTTCAATTCTTATTTTTTTACTTCCGCTAAGTGTACTAAGTTCTTCTATTCTTGAAAAGTCTGTCATTGTAATAAACGCCTGACCGACTTGCGAGAGATAATTACTAATTTTTCCCGCCCTATAAGTGTCAAGCTCTCCAAAAACATCATCCATTAAAAATATTGGTGTCTTACCTAATTTTTCTTTTATATAGAAAAATTGTGCAAACCTTAATGCTATTTGAAATGTTTTGTGCTGACCTTGAGAGCCGAATCGTTTTAGCTCGTGATCGTTTATATAAAAAATAAAATCGTCTCTGTGTGGACCAATCAAATTTACTCCGCGTCGGAGTTCATCTTCTCTTGCTGCATTAACCTCTTCAAGAAATCTCTCTTTGATATTTTCATAATCAATATTCTGGATGGTTGAGTATTCTATTTTGGGCTGCTCATCATTTTCGATTATTTGATTATATGCTTCTATAACATAGGTAGTAAACTCTTCTATAAACTTTAGCCGATACTTTATTAGCTCGGAGCCGTTGTTTACCAAAGAGTTAGTCCAGACTTCAAGTTGTTCAATTACTGAAGAGTTTCTAAACTCCTTGATTTGCGACAATAACGAGGATCTCTGTCTAAGAATTTTATTATACTCTAAAAGTATTTCCAGGTAAGTGTGGCTCGACTGAGAAATAATTGAGTCAACAAAACGTCTTCTATCCGCCGGTGCACCAAGGGTTATTGCATGATCCGATTGAATAAGTGTTACTATAGGAAACTTTCCTATAACATCCGACGAACTTAATATTTGCTTGCTATCAAGAAAATAGTTTTTCCTGTTTTTCATTAAGTCGTAATAAAGTCGGATATAGTTTTGAGTTAAATCTACAAACAAACCTTCGGCATTAAATGATTGTTCGCCAAATGTTACAACATCGCTTTCCGAAGCGAAATTAAGATTTTTCGTAGTACACAAGTAGTAGATTGCCTCTAAAATAGATGTTTTACCCTGACCGTTTCCGCCGATGATGAGATTTAAGTTATCAGAAAAAACTATTGATGTGCTTCTATGCAGTCTGAAATTTTGCAAATCAATTTGTTTAAGAACCATCTTATGTGTTTAACCGAACCGGCATCAGCAGCATCATTAAGTCCTGATTTTCTTTCTTTACAACCGGTTCAATAATTACCGCCTTTGTAGGCGAATGTAGTTTAAAAATTATCTCCTCGTTATCGCTCAAATGATTTAATACATCGTTTACGTAAGCTGAGTTAAAACCGATTTCGAGATCATCTCCGGAATATTCACATACAACCTTTTCTTCACCGGATGCTCCTATATCAAGATCCTCTGCAGATATTTCGAGCGACTCTTTTTTAATTGAGAATTTTACCCGTCTTGTTGTTGATGTAGAAAATAACATCATTCTTTTTATAGAATTATGAATATCCTTCGTGTTTATCTTAAGCGCAAATTCGTTTTCCAGTGGTATTACGCTGGTATAATCAGGATATTTTTGAGCAATTAAGCGGGTTATAAGTTCAATATCGTTCAGTTTGAAGGATATATATGATTTTGTTAAATAAATTTTTACATCCTTCTCATCAAGAATTTTTAACAAAACTGAAACAGCTCTTTCCGGCACAACATACTGCTGATTAAAATTAGCTTTAATATTTTTCTTTAACATGTTAACAAGCCGGTGTCCGTCTGTTGTAACAAACCGCAAGCCGTCATCCGTAAATTCAAAGAGCGTTCCCATCATAGCCGGTCTCATTTCCTCTTTGCTCATTGCAAATGAAGTTTTCTCAAAAGCTTGTCTTAACTCAACCCCGTTTATTACAACCTCGTTAATATCTTTAACATTTTTGTCTTCGGTAACAGATGGAATATCCGGAAACTCATCCGGATCAAGATAGCTTATTACATATTTTCCTGTATCTGTTATTAAATTAATTTTCTTGTTGGATGTCAACTTGAAGTGGATGGTTGTATCACTTAGAGATCTCACAATGTCGTTTAACAATCTTGCCGGCACTACCACTTTAACATTGTCTTCTGTAGCAATACTCAAAGAAGATTTTAAGGAAATTTCAAGATCGGTAGCGTATATTGTTAGTAAACCGTCTTTTACTTCGAATAGAAAATTTTCGAGTATTGGCATTGGTGTTCTTGTAGGAACAGCAGGAATGATTTTACCAAGTAACTTTTCTAGTTCTTTACTGTTTACTTTGAATTCCATAATAATTCTCCAAGTTGAGTCAAAAAATATCAAAAATAGGATAGATATTCAATTTTTACATAGAATGTTTATACACAACCCACACAACTATTATTATAATGTTTTTCTATATGTATATAATATTTTATAATAATAATAATGTTAATAAGTTGATAACTACAATAATCAGTATAATGGCCTTAAATAAAAATATATTCTATGAACAACAACACTCTTGATAAGATGTTAATAAATACCGGTTTTGGATTATCTATGAACCAAGGGAGAGTTATTAACATCCAAAATTTTTTTATCAACAACGAATAGACAATTTAAGATACACTTAATTCTATTTTATTTTTAAGAGAGACAATAACATCCTCAAATTTTTGATCATCCTTTATCATCTGTTCTACGGAAGTTTGAGCATGAATAACCGTTGAGTGATCGCGACCACCAAAATGCAAACCGATTGTTTTAAGAGACGACTTAGTAAGTTGTTTAGCAAGATACATTGCGACCTGACGGGCCAGAACAACCTCTTTTCTTCTATTCTTTTCTCTAACTTTATTTTCTTCTACACCAAAAAACTCGCAAACAATTTTTGTTATATAATCGATAGAAATATTTATCTGTTTGCTTGTAGAAACTTCTTTAACGGTTTTTTTAACAAGCTCAAAATTAATTTCTTTAGAGTTTAGAGAAGAGTTGGCAAGCAATTTTATTAGACAGCCCTCTAATTCTCTTATATTGGAAGTAATGTTAGAAGCGATGTATTCAAATATTTCGTTAGAAAGTTTTATACCATAAGTTTCGCTTTTGTTTTTAAGTATTGCAACGCGTGTTTCAAAATCCGGAGGCTGAACATCTGCCTGTAAACCCCATAAAAACCGCGATATCAATCTATCACTCAAACCCTTTAAATCTTTTGGTGCTTTATCGCTCGATAAAATTATTTGTTTACCGGTTTGATGAAGAGTATTGAAAATGTGAAAGAACAAATCCTGTGTTTTTTCCTTACCTACAAGAAATTGAATGTCGTCTATAATTAAAGCATCCATACTTTTGTAAAAATTAGAAAATTCATTAACCGTATTGTTTTGAATAGCTTCCACAAACTCTACAGTAAAGACATCGGAAGATAAATAGATTACTCGTTTTTCTGGGTAGCGATCAAGAATTTTATTTCCGATTGCTTGTATTAAGTGAGTTTTTCCAAGCCCAACTCCACCGTATATAAAAAGTGGATTAAAAGAGGTCTGCCCGGGATTTTCGGAGACGGCATAAGCAGCAGCCCTTGCAAGCTGATTCCCTTCCCCTTTAATAAAGTTTTCGAATATGTATCTAGGATTTAGATATGATTCGAATTCTTTCGGCTTTATTAAATTAGATTGTTCCTGAACCGCAACGCTTTGTTTTTTCTCTTCTTTGTCCAGGGCGGCCGGTTCCTCCTTTTCATCCAAAATTACATAAACAAGTTTACCATCCGGTCCAAGTACTTGAGAGATCATTCTTTTTATAAGTGTATTATAATGCTCTTCAATCCACTCTATGAAAAAATTATTAGGTACATAGATTTTTAATATATTATTATCTACCTCGTATGGTTTAATAGGGAGAAACCAGGTATGATATGTTAAAAACGGGACGTTCTCTTTAATAATACTAAGACATTCTTTCCAAATATCTTTTGCATCCCGCTCTGTTTGAAGCGATTCGGCTGAAGGTGTCATTTTATCAACAAATTTGAGTAGTTAAAAATGGGAAATTTTATTAAAGTGTATAAAATACTTGTAAAGCAAATCAGAAACTCTCAACAAATTATTAACATTAATTAGGCGCCCTAAAGCGTTTGTGTTTAAGAGGTTACCAGAAAACTCAGCGTTATACAAACAAAATAAATTTAATTATTGAGGAATATTCTCTATAAAAACAATCTGTGAAACGTTTCACAAGCGCCGGTTATCAACAAATTATAAACATGTTTTTGCGCGGTCAAAATTTAACTCAAAATAGATTTTGATTTCTAAATCTGCAAATTAATTTTAAATATTTTTTTGTTTCAATTTTTTGGAAATACTTTTAACAAATCTAATTTTGCAATTAACAATAGTTGAGTTAATAGATGAAAAATATTTTAGTTGTTTTTACGGGCGGAACTTTCTCAATGAAAATAGATAATGTTACTAAAGCAGCTGTTCCATTCTATCATGGAAATGAATTAATAAATATGATTCCAGGAGCCGGCAGCCTTGCTAATATAACGACATACGAATTTGGAAATTATCCCGGTCCCCATATTACTCCTGAATTAATGCTTTTATTATCTAATAAGATCAAAGAATTTGTTGATAAAAAAGAGATTGACGGTATTGTGGTTACACACGGAACCGATACCCTGGAAGAGACAGCATATTTTATAGATCTTACTGTAAAGACAGAGAAGCCGATAGTTGTGATTGGTGCAATGAAAACAAGCTCTGAGCCGGACTGGGACGGCCCAAAGAATTTATTGGACGCATTACACATTTGTAATAATCCAAACAGCAAAGGGATGGGAGTTCTGGTTTGTTTGAACGGGGAAATTAATGCCGCGAGCGAGGTTACTAAAACACACACGGAAGATATCGAAACGTTTATGAGTTTAGATTTTGGCTCGCTCGGTTTTGTAGATAAAGGGAAAGTTGTTTATAACAGATTACCAAGAAAACTCGAAACATTTGAAACGGAAAAAATTAACTCCAACGTAGATCTTATAAAAGTTTATGCTGGAATGGACGAAAAATTTTTTAGATTCTCTGCCGACAGCGGAACCGAAGGAATTATAGTTGAAGCATTGGGTGTTGGAAATGTACCGCAAAAAACTTTCGATGGAATTAAATATGCAGTTGATAAGCAAATACCGGTTGTTTTAGTTTCCAGATGTCCGGCTGGCGAAACGCTGGATATCTATGGTTACCCGGGCGCGGGTAAATGGCTTAAGAAAGAAG
>JBBIHP010000100.1:0-1828 GCA_037446915.1 Ignavibacteria bacterium | reverse complement strand
GAAACGCTGGATATCTATGGTTACCCGGGCGCGGGTAAATGGCTTAAGAAAGAAGGTGTAATTTTTGCAGACTATTTAAATGGTCAGAAAGCCAGAATTAAATTGATGATTTGCCTGGGGATTACAAACGATATTTATCGAATAAGAAATATGTTTGAGGGAAATTGAGAAGCGGATTTAATAAATACAGCGTTCAAATCGATAAACTTAAGCCATGGATCTCTTCTATAATTTTATTACCATTAATTTATTATCTGATTAAAAATGATGGACGAATTTTATTAGTTGATTATATTAATCTGCTAATTCATGAAGGCGGTCATGGTATTTTCAAGATCTTCGGAAAATTTATTTATGCATTGGGAGGAACACTCGCGCAAATTCTAATACCGGGGATGTTTGTAGTCTTTTATTTAATTAAAAGGAATAAAATTCCCGCACAGATATCACTAATCTGGCTGGGCCAAAATCTAATTAACATCTCAATTTATGCCTCGGATGCTCGCGCTCAAATGCTGCCCTTGCTTGGCGGCAAAAAGGTTTATCACGATTGGAATTATTTACTTCGCGAAACCGGATTACTTAATTACGATCAGGAAGTTGGATTGTTCTTCTACTCACTTGCAATTTTAGTTTTTGTTTTTTCTATTGCACTTCCCCTTTTACAAAAAAATTATAAGCCGGCCCAAATTAAGTTAGATTTATAGCCGGCTCCAATAAACTTATTATCCCAGCAACAACAACTGAACTATAATAAATATTGGTAATAAAATTATTATCGAGAACTTATACATATAAGCAAAAAAGCTTGGCATCTTTATGTTGTTTTCTTCTGCAACAGCCTTTACCATAAAATTTGGACCATTACCTATATATGTCATGCTTCCAAAAAATACGGCGCCCACAGAAATTGCTTTAAGAAGCTCTTCAGGAATTCCCGCAACCAATGTTGAAGATTGAACACCCAGACCCAGTGCAAGCGAATGGAATGTTACAGCTGTTGGAGTATTATCCAGAAAAGAACTTAGCAAACCTGTGAAATAATAAAATTGTTGAGGCGAAGAAACCCCGAGCTTTGCAGCATTTGTCTCGAGATACAATAGACACGGAACCATTGTAATAAAAATTCCAAAGAATAAATAAGCAACTTCTTTAATTGGTTCCCATGTAAAATTATTAGAGGTTCTGGTAAGTCGGGTTGTAAACAGTAGCGAAAATATTGCCATAGAAAAAATTGCAGCTTCCCGGATAAACTTATAATAATGATTGAGCTTAATGAATCCAAAATATTGTTCATTTAAAAACGCAACCGATAAAACGACGCCGGCAAGCCAGATAAAATTTAATTTTCCTTCAATCTTTATTGGCCGGACAGATGTTTTATCTATTCTTATATCTTCCGGTTTTTCCTTCTTATAATAATATGTATCGAAAAGGAAGTATAAAATTAGCAACAACAAATTTGTTAAGAACCACTCCGGCACTAATTTTAGAAACCACTCAAACGGCGCACCTCGCAAGTACATCATAAATAATGGTGGATCGCCAAGAGGTGTTAGTAATCCTCCGCAGTTTGCAATAATGCCAATAAAGAACAGAATGGTGTGAACTTTGAATTTCCGTTGTTTATTTGTTTGAATAACCGGTCTAATAAGAAGCATCGCGGCGCCGGTTGTTCCCATAAAAGAAGCAAGAACCGCTCCAATTCCCAAGAACAATGTGTTAATAGAGGGTTTAGCCTCAATATCTCCGGAAAGATAAATGCCGCCAGTAATTGTAAAAAGAGCTCCCAGCAAAATGATGAACGGGATATAATCGAAAACAATGG
>JBBIHP010000099.1:4475-11014 GCA_037446915.1 Ignavibacteria bacterium | reverse complement strand
TCATATTGGGAGATGGATCGAATGCAGAAACCGAATGACCATTAGTTGCAAGAGCAATAGAATCAAGGCCAATTCCACACCCGATATCGGCAGCTTGTCCGGTATCCGGAAAAATATTTTTGTAGGCATTAATTCTAAGATCAAGGTTCTTTTCAAAATCGATCATCTTTCCGTAAAAACTGGAAATCGAATCGTAAAAATTGTTGCTGCTCATTTTTGACCCAGCCATTTTCAATTAACTCTAATACTTTTTAATAAAGCACCGTTAATACTAATTACTTTCACTTCAAGAGGCAAACTGCTTTCACATTCTTCAATAGCTTGCTGAACTAATTGAAAAAGTCCGCCGCAGCAAGGAACTTCCATTATAAGCACAGTTATGGATTTTATTTTCGAGATATTAATCAACGTAATTAATTTATCGAGATAAACCTGTTTGTTGGAATCGAGTTTTGGACAGGCAATAGCGAGTGTTTTACCTTTAATAAAATCTTTATGAAAATCACCATAAGAAAATGCACAGCAATCTGCAGCTAAAAGTAAATCGGAATATTTAAAATGTGCAGCGTCAGGATTAATCAGGTGCATCTGTATCGGCCAGTGTGTTAATTGTGAAACCCTAATACCGCTTTCACTTGTTTCCTCTGCAACAAAGGTTCTTTGCTGACTGCCAGGACATGAGCCGGTGCTCTCTTTTTCTACAACAGGATTATCGAGTGAAGGCACAGTAATATTATGATAGTTTAAGTAATCAATTGCCTGTCCAAAATATTCAAACTCTCTGTGATCCTTCAAATGTTTTAAATGAGCTTTAATAACATTTAGTCCTCCTTTAACAATCGTTTCCATAACAATTGATTCGTTATACGGTTCTGCTTCCCTTTTTTCAATTGTGATTGCGCCTTGTGGACACTCAGTGATGCAAGCGCCAAGCCCATCGCAGAAAAGATCGCTTATTAATCTGGCTTTGCCGTCAATAATTTGAAGAGCACCTTCGGCACACGCCGGAACGCAAACACCACATCCGTCGCATAATTCTTCATCAATCTTTATAATTTCTCTTAACATTGTTAAACTCCTTGATAATCGGATAAAAATTTCTGATATTAAAATAGTAATTATTTCTCTATTATCAAATTTCTTGTAATTATAATGACAATTAAATACACAAAGAATCTTGACAAACCAGTCCAAAAATATCGGTTTGTAATACAAACCATTTTCGCCTTGACCAGTATCTGGATAGGAATTGAGTTTTATTTATTTGTTTCATACTTAGAGTCGGATGGGGCTGCTGGTAGTTTTATTAGACCACCGGGAGTTGAAGCGTTTCTGCCGATAAGTGCTTTAATGAGTTTATATAATTTTTTTATAACAGGAGAAATTCATCCGGCTCATCCAGCGGGTGTTTTTATCCTGGTTGCAATACTTGCAGTCTCAATAATATTCGGAAAATCATTCTGTAGCTGGATTTGTCCCGTTGGTTTCCTTTCGGAACTGGTGGGAGATTTTGGTGAAAAGATATATAAAAAGCTTTTTAAGCGAAGAATTAAACTTCCCAAAATTTTGGATTACCCTCTGAGAAGTATGAAATATCTTCTGCTCGGTTTCTTTATTTATGCAATCTTCTTCACAATGACGGCAACGGCACTTCAATTCTTTTTAAATAGCTCTTATAATAAAGTTGCAGATGTAAAGATGTGGTATTTTTTTGCAGATATAAGCAGATTCTCATTAATAGTTATTGCATCGCTGTTTGTTCTCTCAATTTTCATTAGAGGCTTCTGGTGTCGTTACCTGTGTCCTTATGGTGCATTGCTTGGATTAATATCATTTTTCAGCCCGACAAAAATAAAAAGAGAGACTTCCAGTTGTATCGATTGCAATTTATGTGCAAAGGCATGTCCATCATTTATTAAAGTTGATAAAGTAATCACCGTCCGTTCCGATGAATGCACAATGTGTTTAAGCTGTGTTGATGCGTGTCCGGTTGCAGATACTCTGGATGTTAGAACGATACTAGTTGAGAAGAAACTTCCTAAACAATATATTGGATTTGGAATTATTGGTATCTACATACTGATTATTGGAATAGGGATTTTATCCGGTAATTGGAAAAGCAACATTTCGAAAGAAGAGTATTTGATTCTTCACAAAAATATAGACAAGTTAGGACATCCTACCAGCACACAGGACATAAAAAAATTGAACCGTGAATCAGAGAACGGAGCCGATAATGGAACAGGGCAATTCTTCCAAGAACAAAAAAGTAATTAAGCTCATTGCCAATTTTATTCCGCCCGCACAATGGCAATTCTATGTGATTATTCTACTTGGAATTTTTACGGGTCTCGGTATTTATATTTTCTACATTTCCAATGCTACCGCATATTTATCAAATGATCCGCGTGCATGTGTAAATTGCCATGTTATGAATGTTCATTATGCAAGCTGGCAGAGGGGAAGTCACGCAAGGGTTGCAACATGTAACGACTGCCATGTGCCCCAGGATAATTTTTTTAGAACATACTGGTTCAAAGCAAATGATGGTTTACGCCATGCAACATATTTTACAATGCGATGGGAACCACAGGTAATTCAAATTAAACAAGCCGGTAAAGAAGCCGTTCAGGAAAATTGTATCCGTTGTCATTCAAATGCAATTCACCCGGTTGCACTAAGAGCAATAAGCAATAAAAATGTTGCAGATCAAACAGAAAGATATTGCTGGGAATGCCACAGGAACACTCCTCATGGAAGGGTAAATAGTTTATCATCAGCGCCATTTGCAAGAGTTCCTTCGCTTGAACCTGTTGTGCCCGAATGGTTAAATAAATTTATTCAAAGCGAAAAACAGAATTCGAACTAAAAAATAAAAGGTAAATGAAATGAAACCAATTCAAGAAATAATTAAAGAGAAACCATGGGTTGGATGGGTATTATTTTTTATTACTGTAATTGTTGTTTTCTTGATCGGATTATTTGCATCCTCAATAGTTGAAAGAAGAGGAGAATCATTTGCTCTTCAGGTAATTAAGCCATTACCTGATTGGGAACCGAGGAATGAAGTTTGGGGTGAAAACTTTCCAAGGCAGTATGAAACATACCGTCGAACACTTGATACAACGTTTGTAAGTAAACATGGCGGTTCGGCAATGATCGATTATCTTGAAAAATATCCGGACTTAATTATTATGTGGGCGGGTTATGCGTTTTCTAAAGATTACAGTCAGGGGCGCGGGCACGCTTATGCAGTTAAAGATATCAGAAATACTTTACGGACCGGTGATAATAAAATTAGTCCGCAGCCCGGTACTTGCTGGACTTGTAAGAGCACAGACGTTCCGAGAGTAATGAATAATATGGGCGTTGCTAATTTCTATAAGTCCAAGTGGAAAGATCTTGGTTCAGAAATGGTAAATCCGATTGGATGCCAGGATTGTCACGATCCTAAAACAATGGATTTAAGAATTACACGTCCCGCTCTAATAGAAGCATTTCAAAGACAGGGAAAAGACATAAAAAGTTTTACTCACAATGAAATGCGATCTCTTGTATGTGCACAGTGCCATGTTGAATATTATTTCAAAGGTAAAGAAGAAAAATATCTTACATTCCCATGGGACAAAGGATTCAGTGCCGATGATATGGAAAAATATTATGATGAAGCCGAATTTACAGACTGGACTCATCAGCTTAGCAAGGCACCAATGCTCAAAGCTCAGCATCCGGATTTTGAATTGTATATGACAGGTGTTCATGCGGACAGGGGAGTATCTTGCGCTGATTGCCATATGCCATATAAAACAGAAGGTGGAGTAAAGTTTACTGACCATCATATTCAAAGTCCATTGAATAATATTGAAAATTCATGCTTTGTATGTCATAGAGAAAAAACAGAAAAGCTTCTTGAAAATGTTTATCAGCGTCAGGATAAAATTGAAGAGTTGCGTCATCTTGCAGAAAGAGCTCTTGCAACCGCGCATATAGAAGCAAAGATTGCATGGGAAAAAGGAGCAACAGAAGCAGAAATGAAACCAGCACTGAAACTAATAAGACATGCACAGTGGAGATGGGATTGGGTTGTAGCAGCAAATGGTTTAGGTTTCCACTCACCGGTTGAAGCGATGAGAGTTCTCGGCACATCAATACAAAAAGCCGAAGCCGCAAGAAGAGAGATCGCACTTGTTCTGGTTAAACATGGGGTTAGATATCCGGTTGAATTACCCGATATATCTACTAAAGAAAATGCTCATAAATTTATTGGACTTAATATGCAGGAGTTAAAAGAAGGAAAAAAAGAATTCCTAAAAACATCTGCTGTTGAGTGGGATAAAAAAGCAAAGGAAAGACAGGGAACATTAATTAATTATTAATAAGTTATTTTTGTTCTGAAATAATAGTCAAGGATATTAATTTATGAAAAAAAATTTAATTGCTTTTCTAATGCTTGTTGCAATTACCGGGCTTTTTGCACAAGAGAACTTGAAATTTACTGCACAGATACGACCACGTTTTGAAATTGATAATAAGGATTTTAAGTCATCTACACGAGCAAATACTTTTTCATTATTAAGAACTCGATTGGGATTATCATTTTCACCAGTTAAAAATTTATCCGGCTTTATTCAAGTACAGGATTCAAGGACATTTGGAGAAGAGACATCAACTACAGCCAATATGAAGAATCTTGATATTCATCAGGCGTTCTTCAAGATTGAAAATCTATTTGATTTCCCTTTTGATATAAAGCTCGGTCGGTTTGAAGCGATATATGGATCCGAAAGATTTATCGGTTCTGTTAACTGGAATAATGTAGGAAGATCATTCGATGGCGGGATTCTATCATTTAGAAGTGATAAAGTAAACATTGATCTTTTACTTGCGCGGGAGTTTGAAAAATATTTACCCGGTGATTCTACAGATCAAAATATTTACGCACTATTTATCGACTTGAATTTATTACAATCGTATAAGATTCAGCCATTTATTATAATGCAAAGAGTGCAGCCAACGAACGTTTTGAGTAGAACTACAATGGGAGTAAATATGAAAGGTAGCATTAATAAATTTAATCATGAAATTGATTTTGGTTACCAAATGGGTACAATTACTTCCGGGGGCAGAGAACAGGATATAAGTGCTTATACATTTTCTTTTAATGGTGAGTATAATTTTGATGGTGATATAAAACCAACATTAGGCGGACAGATAGATATTGCAAGCGGCGACAAAATATTTATTGATAATAACTACAACGCATATACTTCTTTATATGGAACAGGGCACAAATTTTTTGGTTACATGGATTATTTTGTAAACTTTCCAAACGATACATACGGACTTGGAATTATTGACCTTGTGGGCAAGGTTGGAATTATGCCAATTAATGATTTGAGATTGAATTTGAATCTTCATCTCTTCAATTCGATGAAAGACTATTTACTATTGACCGGAACCAAAACAAATTCTTTTGGAACCGAAATAGACCTGGTTGGCTCTTATAAATATAACAGCAATGTTACTTTTGAAGGTGGAGCTTCATTCTTTTCTGCCGGCGCAATATTTAAGGAAAAACGTGGGAAAGATTCGGCTTCATGGTTTTATTTGATGGCGGTTGTGAACTTCTAGTTTGTTGTAATAAAATAATAAAGATTTTATTGAATAGGCTGTCTCAAAGATTTCTCTTTGTAAGTCAGAGCTTGTCGAAGACTGAAAATTTCGAATAGAATCACGCTTCGACTTAGCTCGGTGTGACTCTAAAATTACTTTTGAGACAGCCTCTTTTGTTTTTATGTTTGCCTATAAAAATTTTGTGATACAAATGAAAATAATTGCACTCGAAAAAGAAATTGAAAGTACCGATCCTAAGGACTTTCAGATTCATTCTAAAATGGAAGCCATGAAAGTTTGGGGGTTGTATAAATCCGGATTGCTCCGTGAAATCTACTTTAGAAATGATAAAAACTTTACTGTCCTGGTTTTAGAATGTAAAGACAAATCCGAAGCAAGAGAAATTCTTGATACATTGCCGATGGTCAAGAATAATTTAATCGATTTCGATATTATTCCTCTTAAACCTCATCCCGGTTTTGAAAGGTTATTTGCTAAATGATAAAATCGATTTTCTGGGATAACGACGGAATTCTTGTAGATACTGAGAAGCTCTACTATAAGGCTTCCAAGCTGACCTTTGCAAAAATTGGTATTGATTTAACTGACGAAATGTATGTTCAGTATTTTTTAAGGAGCTCTCACGGCACATGGCATCTTGCTAAAAACCTTGGTTATAGCGACACTACAATTTCAGAATTACGAAACGAAAGAAATAATTTATATAGCAAGCTGCTTGAATCAGAAATTGAAATAATTAAAGGAGCCGAAGAGGTTCTTAATAGATTATATGGTAAGTACAAAATGGGAATAGTTACAAGTTCTCGTAAGGATCATTTTGAATTAATACACAGACAGACCGGCTTTCTGAAATATTTTGATTTTGTTGTCACGAGTGAAGACGTAAAAAATACTAAACCCGATCC